>CAZISU010001012.1:0-2921 GCA_964541935.1 uncultured Planctomycetaceae bacterium
TTACCGCGAAGGCACAATCGGCCGAGCCAAGGAAGATCTGGAACTGCACGTCACGGGCATCAACGCCATCCTTGCCAAACGCTCGGGCCGGGCGGTTATCAGTGTGCAGAAAGCGCTGGTTACACGTGCCAGCGCGGTGATCCCGGCCGTGCCGCTGTATATTTCGCTGCTCTACAAGGTGATGAAAGCCAAGGGCCTGCACGAGAACTGCGTCCAGCAGATCTATCGGCTCTACCACGATTTCCTCTTCGCGCCAGATCCGCCCGCAAGCGACGAGCAGGGCCGGCTGCGGCTGGACGATTGGGAGATGCGCGAGGATGTGCAAGCCGAGGTGGCCGCACTGTGGCTGAAAGTCAACAACGAGAACGTGGGGCAACTGGCCGACCTGGAAGGTTTTCGCGAAGAGTTTTTGCGGCACCATGGGTTCGGCATCGAGGGCATCGATTACGGACAGGATGCGGAGATATGAGTGAGTAGTATTACATGCAGGGCGGCCCTCTGAAAACTAAAACCTAAAACTGAACAGCCGGGAAAACGACAATGCCGACTAAACTCCGAACTTGCGGGCTCTTTCTCTCGATCACGATCCTTGTGACGGCCACAGCGACCTATGCTGCCGACGGTCCTGCCTGGCCCGAGTTGCCGGCGGTCGACGGTTCGGCCATGATCCCGGCCCAGGAGTGGGCCTTTAAGCCCGGCCCGCGCGAGGTGAAGGCGTTTGTTTGTTATCCGGGCGGGAAGCGTGAGAATGTGGACGCGAAGACGGGCTTGATGCTTAGCTTGCACAACTGGGGCGGCACCGAGTTTCGCGGCACGGCCAATCCGCAGACGCTGGCCAACCGCTATAACGTCGTGGTGATAGGTGTGAACTACTTGCAGAGCGGCCCTTGGAAGGAGAGCAGGGGGCCTTACGATTGTGGATACCTGCAAACTCTGGATGCGCTCCGCGCCTTGTATTGGGTTTACGACGGGCTGGGGCGGCAGGGAGTTTCATTCGACGCCGGGCGGATTTATTCGGTGGGCGGCTCGGGCGGCGGCAACGTCACGCTCATGTCGAACAAACTGGCCCCACGCACGTTCGCCTGTTCGATCGACATCTCGGGCATGGCCAAGATCAGCGACGATATTGCTTTCGGGCTGCCGGGCGGAACGAGGCTCGACGCAGGCTGGAGCCGCGATCCAGCGAAGCCCAACTATCTCAGCCCCGACCAGCAGGCCATCCGCTGCCCCGGGGAGCTTGGACATCTTAAAACCATGAAGGCCTTGGGCAACCAGTCGAAAGTTATCGTCATTCACGGCGTGGACGACGCCGCTTGCCCGGTGGCCGACGCCCGCGAGATGGTAGCCAACATGCGCGCCGCCGGGCTGGACGTCGAGCCGCATTTCGTCACCAAAGCGGACACAAACGGCAAGCCCTTTAAAAATACCGGCCACAGCTTGGCCGACCGCACGACGGTGGCGCTGCACTTTGGCGATGAATTCATAAAGACCGACAGTCCCAAGCTGAAGGTCCGCCGGGGCGAATGCGACTTCAAAAGCCGTGACGAAAAGGTGCGATATGAAACCCCCAATGGGCGGTTTGTGATTTCATACGCCAAAGGGTATCCGGTGGGGCGGTTTGAGGCGTCGAAAGATGCAGGAAAGTAAAACTCAACGGATAAGGCACGGTGGTGGGCGAGAGGGAAATTGCTGAATATCCGTAACACTGGCTGACGAGGTGCCAGTGGCTCCCGGCGAGGTTCAGACACGCAGGTGGGGCAGAAACGCCTCGATCTCCGCCCCGCCCATCTCCTGCGGGTGGCGTTTTCCGTGATGGAGGATGAAGCGACGGATCCAGTGGACATACGCCTGTTCCGTGCGATACGCGTAATGTTTGGCACGCAGGGCGAGCCGCCGCGGTTACTTGCCCCCAAAGGCGCACAGGGGTAGACTTAAGCCATGGAGAAACCCCCTGCCTGTGCTGGGAGTTGGCACTGAATACGATAGCCTTTCGGTTTTTCAACGTCGATTCCTTCGTTTACAATCCTCGGTGTGTCAACGTCAACTGCGTTGGTCCGCCAACCCGGTTACCTCAAACGTTAGATGTTAGAGGACGGCGGGAGCCTTGCGAGTTTACGTTGAGTATCACTGATCCATATCACCAAAAAGGCGTCTATTATCATGGAGCGAACGAGTTCCTCCTGCACGCATGTTTAGCCGTCGACCGCTGCAAGGAGACTGGGTTTGCTATTGATGCACATGTCGCTCAGATTATGGCAGCAGTGGCGGCCGAAGCCTTTATCAGCGAATTTGCGTTCGTCCTTTCAACTCTTCGGCTTACCAAAAAGGGCCCCGAACTCGCACGCGTTGGAGCAATTCTAGAGCAACTCGAAGTCTCTCGCGTTCAGGTCACCGAGAAGTTCAGCATTGCCTCACAATTGCTTCCTGGCGATCCGTTCGACGCAGGTCGACAGCCGTTTCAGAGTTTCAACCAATTGATCAAGCTGCGTAACTACCTTGCGCATCCCAAGGTCGTGTCAAAGCCACCGGGATGGTTCTCGTACTTTGTCAGCAATGGGCTTGTAGTTCAGAAGCCTGATGCCCAGTTCATCCTTCCCGATTGGACTGCTCAGTTGCAAAACAAGCGGTGCGCATCCTGGGCTTGCCGCGCGACGGCGCGGATCGTCCTGGACCTGATTGGTCGATTGAGAGAGCCCTGCAACACCAACGATGTCCCCGGAATATACGAAACGCTCTTGTCATCTTGGGAATGGGCGAAGACGGATCAACGCATTTGGAGCGAGCAATCGCTTGATAGCATCTAACCAGTCGCTGGACTGGAGCCGCCGATCCGAAAGGAAATTAAAGGGGACATTCTACTTTTTCGCCACCTTCCTTGGCCTCCCTCTAGATCTTAACGACGATTCTAGCCCCAGACGGTT
>CAZISU010001013.1:0-2915 GCA_964541935.1 uncultured Planctomycetaceae bacterium
CCGCGCGTGCGTCCGGCCGATCCCCAGACGGTAGTCGAGACTTTCGGCACCTATTTGCAGCGCGGCAATCATACACTGCTGAATCTGATCGAGGTCCGCCATCCGTTGGAAGCGGAGATTGCCGCCTTGGCTGCAAAACGGGCCAGACCACCGCAGATTAAAGCCATGCAAGAGTCTATCGACACCATGGCCTCGGCGTCCAGTTTGAAAGAGCAGGTGGAGGCGGATGTATTGTTCCATAGTTTACTGGCGGACGCCGCCGGCAATCCACTTTTTCCCATGTTGCTTAAGACCTTGGCCGGGGTGATGCGAATATCGCGTCAGGAAACGTTGGCGCAAACCGGTGCGAAACGGGCACTGCCCGGCCACCGTGCGGTGCTGGCCGCGGTTCGCAACGGAGATCCGCAGGCCGCCCGCAGAGCGATGCTCGAACACCTTGGTATGGCGGAAGAAGACTTACGCGAGCTAGAACAATGAGCAAGCAATTTAAGGCGGTCATCACGGATTTCATCAAAGATGTCTTGGAGCCTGAGGAACGTATCTTGGGCGACCTGGCCCAAATCGTGGCTCTCGATGCCCATCACGAAGACGAGTTGGTCGGGCATATCGAAGATGCCGATGCGATTATGCTCTATCACAACCTGAGTCTTTCGGGCAAGACTATCGAGCGACTTAATGGCTGTAAGCTTATTGTCCGTTGTGGCGTGGGATGCGACAACGTGGACCGAGTTGGCGCAGCGCGGCGTGGGATTCCCGTGGCCAATGTGCCCGACTACGGCACCGAGGAAGTGGCTGACTCGGCCATCGGCATGATGTTGGCCATGACGCGCGGCATCACATTACTGAACTCGCGGCTGCGCGAGGCCTCGGGCCCCTGGTCTTATCAGCAGGCCGTTCCTTTGAGGC
This sequence comes from uncultured Planctomycetaceae bacterium, assembly GCA_964541935.1. Taxonomy (GTDB): domain Bacteria; phylum Planctomycetota; class Planctomycetia; order Pirellulales; family Thermoguttaceae; genus JAFGTN01. The sequence goes on from CAZISU010001013.1 coordinate 907, forward strand.
GACTGCGCGGGCGGGTGTTTGCGATTGTCGGATTGGGGCGCATCGGCACCGCGGTGGCAATTCGCGCGAAGGCTTTGGGCATGGACGTGGCGTTCTTCGATCCATATAAACCGGACGGCTACGATAAATCGCTGGGAATTCGCCGCGTCGAGACGCTGCAAGATCTGCTGAAGCAGGCTTTTGTGCTGAGTTTGCACTGCCCGTTGACCGAGGAAACAAGGCGACTGATCGACGGTCGGGCCGTGAACCTCATGCCGGCCGGCTCGTATTTAGTTAACACCGCGCGGGGCGAGATTGTCGACACGTCCGCGATTCCCGCCGCGATTGAATCGAAACATCTGGCCGGAGCGGGCATCGACGTTTTGGCACATGAACCGCCATATCCGTTTGATCCCTTGATCGCCGCTTGGCGTAATCCCAATCATCCGGCATACCACCGAGTGTTGATCAATCCACACTCGGCCTTCTATAGTGAGGAAGGCTTGTTGGACATGCGGACCAAGGGCGCCGCGGCCTGCCGCCTGGCATTGCTAGGCCGGCCCGTCCCGACCGTTGTCAACGGTCACAACATGGCACAGGAAAGTTTCGGTGGCAACCACCGTCGACCTGCTGTATCCACACCCAGCAGGTAATATGTAATATAAGAAAGGGTAATTCAATGCGTGGACTCGATGGCAAGGCAGCAATCGTTACGGGTGGTTCGACCGGAATTGGTCGGGCAATTATGGAACGGCTCTGCCAGGAAGGCGTTTCGGTTACTTTCAGCGGCATCAGCGACGGCGGAGCTGCCACCGAGCGGGAGTGTACCGAGAAGGGCTACCGGGTCAGCTTTGTTCGCGGTGACATGGGCGACGAAGAATTCTGCCGACAACTGGCCGAGAGTGCTTTGGAAAAATGGGGGCAAATCGACTATCTGGTAAACAACGCTTTTTCGTTTGTTGCCAAGGGGCTCGACGTCACGCGCAAGGATTGGCTGCAGGCGATGAGTGTAGGTCCGTTTGGTTACGCAACCATGGCGCAGGCCGTTTTGGAGCCCATGAAAGCTCAAGGCGGTGGTGCAATCGTCAACCTGTCGAGCATTTCGGCCCATATCGCCCAGCCCGATCGCTGGACCTATAACGCCGCCAAGGGCGCTGTGAATCAGTTGACGAGATGCATGGCAATGGACATGTCTGCGTATAATATTCGCGTCAACACAGTCAGCCCCGGGTGGATCTGGACGCGGGAAGTCGACAAGGCGGCCGGAGGCGATCGGGCCAAGTGGGGGCCGATCTGGGGTAAGTTTCACATGATGCGACGCCTGGGCGAAGTGGAAGAATGCGCCGCCCCGGTTGCTTTTTTGCTAAGCGATGAGGCGAGTTTCGTTACCGCGGCCGAACTAATGGTCGACGGTGGCTATCGTGGCATGGGATCCGAAGGGCTTGGCGAGGCTTCGAGTTTCGCCGGTTCGGATTAACAATGTGGATCATCTCCGGATAAACATATATTACAAGCACGGGACCGGCGATCATGGAATTTTGGCTGGGAGTTGTTTTGGTCGTCGCCGGCGGAGCGATGGAAGGACTTTTTTCGCTGCCGGTAACCCGCACTCCGAAGTGGCAGTGGGAAAACATCTGGGGGGCCGGCTCGCTTATAGCGCTGGTGCTGGTGCCCTGGCCGGTGGCCTTTTTGACGGTGCCGAACCTGGCGGCCGTGTACTGCGACGTAGCGCCCGAGGTTCTGGTTATCACTATTCTTTGTGGTCTGGCGTGGGGCATCGGTGGAATCTTCTGGGGTAAGGCTATCGCGGCGGTGGGCATGGCGTTGGGCGTTTCACTACTAATGGGCCTGACGAATGTATTTGGCTCGCCCGTGCCGTTGGCGATCAAGGAGCCCGGCAAGTTTCTGGAGTCGGGCGGGCTGGCATTGCTCGCGGCCGTGGCCGTGATGGTGGTGGGCGTGATTATCTGCGCTATGGCCGGCCGCGGCAAGGAACGAGATCTGGGCACGCTTGCCGAGGCGAAAGAAAC
>CAZISU010001014.1:0-2914 GCA_964541935.1 uncultured Planctomycetaceae bacterium
ATTTGGGAGTGATCTTGTCGAAGCCTGAGTTGACGTAACGGGGCGGATGGATGTTGTTAACGAAGGCCGAATAGTAGCCGTTTTGGGCCGCTTCGAACATGTGTTGCATGATATCGACGGCTTGCTCGACGGTGAGTTTCTTGTCGGCAAACCACTCGTCGGGCCACTGGGTGGTGGCCTGATAGATCGGCAGAATGCGGCCCTGCGAGTCGCTGAAGCGTTGCGGCAGGCCGGTGCCGTTGAAGTAGCCGTTTGTTTCCCGCTTGCTTTCGGTTTGCAGGTAATGATAGTAGTTCATATCCATGCCTGTGCCGTGCTTGGCCTCGATGGCCGCCATTTCGGCCCAGCCGGTCCAGTCGATGGTGTGGCTGCGGGCCGTGCGAGAAACGTGCCCGAATTTATTTTTCAAATCGGCGACGATTTTTTCGTAAGCTTTATCGAGTGCCTCTACGGCGCCTTTGGATTCTTTTCCGCCCGCCCAGACGTGAACGCCCGTTTCGTGGCCGGCCTTGCGCCAGGCGGCCTCTTTCTCGGGCGTGGTTTTTTCGATCCCAGGGCTACCCGGTCCGTGTCTGAGGTAGGCCGTGTAAAAACCACCGTACTTTGCACAGTCGTTGAAGGCTGGATCTAAGAGGGTTTCGTACCAGCTTTCGGCGTCGCCCGTGTTGACCATGAGGGTTTTGTGCATTTTCGGTAAATACCACAGACGCGGCAGCGGATTATGCGAGAGCGATAGAATGATATTGGCCAACATGCGTTGCGTTTCATCGGCCTGGGGGATTGTGATGCGATCGATGTCGATGTACGTGCGGCCATCGGATCGGTGGAACATGTCCATGGGGCGATATTGCTTGACACCGTCTCCCTCGCTGTTTTGCCAATCGGGGTTACCTTGCCGCATGAGCACGATGCTTTTGGCCAGATCGAAGGCGAACGCCACCGCCTGGCCCTTGCCATGGCGGTTGATTGTTACGGCCGGGTTTGCAGAAGGCGTCTTGGCGTCGTTGTATAAGAAAGCCAAAGGCTGCGCGCCGTCGAGGGTGTAGTTTGTGGCCGCGCCGTGATACTGCAAGGAGTCTGTGACGATGCCCATGCCGGTCGGCAATTGTGGTTTCTTGGGTAGATCAGCCGCCACGCCGAAATACTGCAAGAGCTTTTCGGCTCGCTTGCCTTCGACACGAAGACCGAATAAGTCTGCCAGGCCGGCGTTGGGTCGCATGGCAATCAGCGTGCCGCCGCCGCGAACGTATTGCCGTAAGAGCTCTTCTTCGTCCGCATCGAGTTGCATTTGGGCCAGGATCACGGTCGGGTAGGCGGCGAGTATGTTGGCGACGTTGGTTGTCGTTTTCCCGTCGGATCGGTCAGCCTGATCGAACGCGACCAGCCCTTCGGCGCGGAGGATTTCGGCCAGGTAGCCACCGAAGGGATTGCTGGTGTTCGTGCGATCTGTCACCACCAGAATAGGCATTTGGCCGCTTTGTTGCTGGGCAGTGGATAGGCCCTGAGCTATGACCTTGTCGTTGGCATTTGCGCTCAGGCAATACACGCTTACGAGTGCGAATGCCAGACATGCGAGTAAACGATTGGTGCGTCGGTTTCCGTACACGGGATTGTTCATCTTTCGAAAATGTTATTTAATAAGTTGTCGGGTTCGAGTTTCTTTGGCAAGTTAAACGGGCTTGCGTTTTGCCAGGCAACAAAGGCTGGCAAGCAAAGCCAGCAGGAGTGACGCGACACTCGGTTCAGGCACAGTGGCATTTGCGGTGACGGCGTTTGCGGTCACGGCGGATTGCCAATTAGCTGCCAGGATGGCGGCGTCGGCGGCGTTTACCGCGCCGTCGTCGTTGAAATCGCCCATGGCCCAATCCGCATCCGCGGCCAACCAGTTGGCGGCCAACAGCGCGGCATCGGCGTCGTCCACTATGCCATCATAGTTGGCGTCGCCCGCAAGCGGCGCGGCGTAGATCGCTTGAATGTGCAAGCCCGTGTCTTGGGTGGTGAACATTGCATATTCGATGCCCTTGATTACCTCGATGGTAGGCGTGAGCGGTTGACCGTCGGCAAGCAATTGGGCCAAGCCGCGTCCCTCGTGCAGGGTGGGGAGCATGATGGTAAGATCTTGTCCTCCGACGGGCGTGGAGAAATCGAAGTCCAACGTGCCCTGGTTGGTGTTGCCGTCAATATCCCACGCGATGTTTGTGAATTGCGATGCGTCGCGGGCTTCCACAAAATCGAGCAACATTTCGCCCGACCAGCTTGGGATATCGTTGCTTTGGCAATATTCCCAGACGATGGACGGCCAGAGGGGTGTGATGTCGTCGACACCTGGTAATCCACTGTAGCGGGCCTGGTGAATATTGTTGACGAAGGCCGAATAGAATCCATTTTCCTCGGCGGCCTCGAACATACCGGTAATGAGATCGACCGTTTGCTGGACGCTCAGCCCTTTGTCGGCGAACCATTCGTCGGGCCACTGTGTGGTGGCCTGGTAGATCGAGAGCATTTGGCCCGGGGTATCGATGAACCTCTGTGGCAGGCCGCTGCCGGTGAAGTACCCCCAGTTATCCATGGGGCTGCCGGAGTTGATGTAGTGGTAGTAGTTCATGTCCATGCCCGTGCCGTGGGCGGCCTCGATGGCGGCCATGTATGCCCAGCCGGTCCAGTCGATGGTATGATTGCGTGCCGTGCGTGCACCATGTCCGAATTTGCTTTCGAGCTGAGCGACGATTGTGCCGTAGGCGGTGTTGAGGGCGGCTTCGGCGCCGGCACCTTCGGCCCCGCCGGCCCAGGCATGCACGCCGATCTCGTGCCCGGCTTCGCGCCAGGCGGCTTCTTGTGCGAGAGTAGTGAATTCGATGCCGCGATTGCCGTTGCGCAGATAGGCCGAATAGTATCCGCCGTACGCTGCACAGTC
>CAZISU010001015.1:0-2913 GCA_964541935.1 uncultured Planctomycetaceae bacterium
AAAGATTCCAGCGAGCCCAAGTCGGGCGAAAAGGTCGAAGCCGAGAAACTGATCGGCGATATCATGGGCACCGCCGGCGAGTTGCTCGACGAGCGTCGCAAGCGTCGCGAAAAAGGCGAGCAGCCGCTGTTGGACCGCTTACGCCTGCGACGTCGGCAAGGTGCGAAAGACGCTGATAAATAGCACGAGTGACTTGCATGCATCGCCGTCTGCGGTATGATCAAACGTGGCTTCACATTCCTTACCCAGGCGGAGAAGATCATGACAAGAGACCTGATCTGGTCATTGGCGGCATGCTGCTTGATTCTGCAAACGCCCGTGCTCGGGGGCGAAAAACAAAAGCGCCCAATCAAGGCCGACAGTTTTGAGTTACTCAACTACTGGGGCGAGCGGCCACGCGCGACGCAGCGACTTTACAAAGAAGCTCATAAGTTGTTAGCGGCCAGGGCCGATGCAAGCTTCGCGGACCTTGCCGCCGATGCGGATTTCCAGCGACTGTGTGAAGAAGACAGTATCTCGCACCTGGGCGGACCGATGCTGGGGCGTATCGAACCGCATGGAGCGTCGGTGTGGGTTCGCACGGTTCGGCCCGCTGCGGTCGAGGTGCGGGTGGACGTCGGCGGCAGCGAAAAATCATACGGCCCGGTCCATAGCACGCTCGCGTCCGATCTTTCGGCCGTTGTCCGCGTCGATGGTCTTGCGGCGGATACGCGTTACGCCTATAGAGTTCTGGTCGACGGTACGCCGATTGCCATGCCCAAGGATGCAACCATCCGCACTACATCGGCCGAAGCGAATTCTGGCAAAACTCGTATCGCTTTTGGCAGCTGTTTCCACCGCTGGGGTTTGGGTAACCGCAATCAGGCCGATCTGATCCGCGCGCGGCGGCCGACGGCCATGCTGCTTTGTGGCGACATTGCCGTGCAGGACCGCAACAATCACCTGGGCCTGCATCGGGCCGATTATCTGCTTCGCGATTTCTTCCCAGCCTGGCGTGACCTGGTGGCCACCGTGCCCGTCTACGCCGCCTGGGACGACCACGATTATTTCGACAACGATTTGGCGGGCATTCCTCGGGGTTTCACCAACAAGGACCGCCGCGGTGTGCGGCAAGTGTTCGTACACTCGTGGAACAACCCAGCCTACGGTTTCGAAGACCGTCGCGACGGCATATTCTTCCGCACGCGGATCGGGCCCTGCGATGTTATCATGCTCGACAGCCGATACTTCCGTAGCGGCAAAAAAGGCTCGTTCCTGGGCGACGAGCAGATGCAGTGGCTCGAGCGGCAGTTGCTCGATTGCCGCGGCCCGTTCATCATCCTTTCCTGCGGCACTATGTGGAGCGATTACGTCTCCAAAGGCAAAGACTCTTGGGGGCGTTGGGATAAAGCGGGCCGCGAGCGGATCTTCAAGTTAATCGAAGATAACCGCATCGGTGGAGTACTGCTGATCTCGGGCGACCGACACGGCGCCCGCGGCTTTCGCATCCCCCGCGGTTCGGGCTTCAGCTTCTACGAATTCGAAGCCGGCAGCCTGGGCGGTCGCTCCGGCCCTCCGGAAACCAAGCCCGAGTGGCACACGCAGTTCTATCACCTAAGCGGCGAGTACGCCTTCGGAGAATTCACTTTCGACACCAAGCCCGCGGATCCGCAGGTAGTGTTTCGCTTGATCCGCGACGACGGGCAGATTGTGCATGAGATGAAACTCACACGCAGCCAGTTGACACCTACGGGTAAGTGATAACAAGCACCCCCCTGCGTGAATCCACTTCCTTACTGACGGCTTGACTCATCCGAAAGTAAGGTATACCATGGAATGCAATTTCGTTTTTTGCCCCTTACTCCCACGCCTGGAGTCCATTATGAAAAATTCCTTCCCAATACACTCTGCCGCACATTCTGCCGCGATCCTTGCGGTTTTGCTGGTATTTTTTACCGCAAAAACACTCACTGCCGCATGGGTCGACCCCGAGTGGGTTCACCCCCAGGCCACCACGCTCAAACTCACCGCCCCCGGCCCCTTTGTCAAGCTCGACGACGACAGCCTGCTCCGCGTCAGTGGCGGGTTTTCAATGGTCAGCAAGGACGACGGCCGTACTTGGACGAAATTAGCCAAGCTCTACGACGGCCCCAAGCCGGGCACGCCGGGCTCCGGGTTGCTGGTCCGCGGCAAGGACGGCACGATCGTAATGGCCTATCACGACCGCGACACCTACAAGCGGGTTTGGGATAAAAAGGCAAAGCAGTACAGCGACGACTCGCGGCAAGACATCTGGACCATCCGCAGTCTCGACGGCGGCAAGACTTGGGTCGACCGGCAACGCATCTTCCGCGGCTACGGGGCCATCTTCATCAACATCATGCAAAGCGACAACGGCAACATCGTCCTGCCGCTGCAAGGGCTGATGGTCAGCCGCAACCATCATGCCATGTGTTCATACGTCTCGCCCGACGGCGGCAAGACCTGGCGGCAGAGCAACGTCATCGACTTGGGCGGGCAAGGCAACCACGAGGGCGCCTACGAAGGCACCATCGGCCAACTCTCCGACGGCCGCCTGTGGATGCTGATCCGTACCAATCTCGACCAGTTCTGGTCGGCCTATTCCTCAGACAACGGCATCTCCTGGCGCGACATTCACCCCAGCGGCATCGACGCCAGCAGCGCCCCGGGCTTTCTGCTACGACTGGAAAGCGGACGCCTGGCGCTGGTCTGGAACCGCCTCTATCCCGAAGGCAAGGACAGCTATCCTCGCCAGAAAGGCGATGGCAACCAAACCTCAGAAAAGGCAAGCTGGCACCGCCTGGAACTCTCCCTGGCGTTGTCCGAAGACGACGGAAAGACCTGGACCAAGCCGACGGTCATCGCTCGCACCAAGGCCAAGCACGGCATGGCCTATCCCGACGTGTTCGAGCG
>CAZISU010001016.1:0-2906 GCA_964541935.1 uncultured Planctomycetaceae bacterium
CACCAAGTGTTGCCCGCCTCGGAAGTGCTCGGGCATCGAGATCGGTGGCTGGCTTTCGGGCGGCATTTACGGCAACGCCTGGGGAGCGGACAACAACGCGCTGCCGATGCGTGAGCAGACCGGTGGCACGCTGGACCAACTTTGGCTGTATGCCGAGAAGAAGGTCAATACGGGCGGCTGTGGAATGGACTGGGGCGGACGCGCCGATTTTATGTTCGGTGCCGATGCCCAGTACACGCGGGTGGGCCCTTCGCACTCGACGTTGCCCATGCTGGACGACGCTAGCGACAACGGTTGGGATCACCAGTGGACGACCAGCGATGACGGTGTTTACGGCTCTGCTATTCCGCAACTGTATGGGGAGATCGGCGTCAATGATTGGACGTTTCGGGCTGGGCACTTCTTCAGCCTGGTCGGCTACGAGCGGATCCCCGTCGTCAACAACTTCTTCTATAGCCGCAGCTATGCTTTCGGCATCGAGCCGATTACGCTTATGGGTGTGTTGGCCTCGTATCGGTTGGCCGACGGTCTGGAAGTTACCGGCGGCATAACCAACGGTTGGGACAACGGCTGGCTCAATCCCAGCAAAGCTTGTACGGGGCTGGGCAAGATCTCGGCCGACTTGAGCGACAGCATGACGTTGCACTACGCCTTGATGTTTGGCGAGCTGCAGCCCGGCAATCAGGTTTACTTGCACTCGCTCGTTCTGGAGTGGCAGTTGTCCGAGCGGTGGGAGTATGTCTTGCAAAGCGATTTCGCAGTCGACACGGGCGGTGCGGCGGACGTGCGGCAAGATTACGGCATGAACCAGTATCTGTTCTACAAGCTCAACGAGTGCTGGAAAGTCGGTGCGCGAATCGAGTGGCTGCGGGCCGAATCGTATAATACACGCGTCCATCACAACGACGTGTTCGAGACGCGAACCGGCATGACTTTCGGAGTGAACTACTCGCCGACGCGGAATCTCATGATTCGTCCCGAACTCCGCTGGGACAGCGCGAACGGGCCGATGGCCAAGGACTTCAACGACCGGCGTAACACCTACCAATTTGCCGGCGGGTTGGATGTGATTTTGCGGTTCTGATCCCGCAGTGGAATGCGGTAACATCAAATAGGATGCGTGTGCAAGCACGCATCCTATAATTGTACGCCGTCCCAGGCAGTCAGCAGCAGATTGGCCGCGTGGTCTATGTCTTCTTCGCAGGTGTACCAACCGAGGGTGAGGCGGATTGTGCCTTGCGCTACGGTCGGCTGGAGTCCGATGGCGGCCAACGTGGGGCAGAGGTTCTCGGGCTGGTCGTTGCCGGCGGCCGCGGTCGAGGCGCACAGTTCGGGCAGACGCGAGAGAAGGCGTTGGCCGTTGGCGTCGGGGAAGTTGACCGAAAGGGTGTTGGGCAGACGCAGAGCTTCGGCGGCGTTGATGGTCAGACTGGGGCCGACGGCTTCTAGCAGGTGATCGGCCAGGCGGTCTCGCAGCGCGGACATACGGTCGCCGGCCTCGGACATTTCTTTTTCGGCCAGCGAGCAGGCGTGGCCCAGAGCGACGATGTTGGCCACGTTTTGCGTGCCGCTACGCAGCCCACCCTCGCAGCCCGCGCCGTGAATGAGTGGTTCTAAAGCAATACCGCGTCGCACGAACAAGGCGCCCACGCCCTTGGGAGCGTACATTTTGTGGCCGCTGAGCGAGAGCAGATCGACGCCCAAATCGGTAACTTGGGTGACGATTTTGCCAACGGATTGTACCGCGTCGGTGTGTAGCAGCACGCCGCGGGCGTGGCAAACGTCAGCGATGCGGTCGATGGGCTCGATTGTGCCGATCTCGTCGTTGGCATGCATGACGCTTACCAGGACAGTGTCGCTACGAATGGCGGCCTCCACGCTACGGGGGTCGACTGTGCCTTGGCGGTCGCAACCGACGATGGTCAAGCCATAGCCCAACGATTCGAGAAACTGGGCCGGCGCGAATACGGAGGCGTGTTCCACGGCAGAAATTACAATGTGGCCCGTGGCGCCGGGCGCGCGTGACATGGCCACGCCCCAGAGGGCCAGGTTGTTGCTTTCGGTGCCGCCGGATGTGAAGACTATCTCGTTACGATTGGCGCCCAGGAGTCTGGCAACGCGGGTTCGCGCGTCCTCGACCGCCTCGTGGGCCGCACGCCCTAGGGCATGCGCAGCCGAGGGCACGCCGAAATGCTCGGCCAAGAACGGCAGCATGGCTTCCTGTACCGCGGGAGCTAAAGGCGTGGTGGCGTTATAGTCGAGATAAACGGTTCGCATCTTGCTAGGGTTTTATATGTGAATTGTACAAAGGCTCGTGTAGGGTGCGTCCGAGACGCACCGGAAGTGTCGTGGTACGCAGCGTACTAAGTCTGGTAGCGGCTGTAAATGCTTGGTAGCGATCCGGCTTGCGTTGTTTTTGCCCAAAATGGTCCAAACACTCGCTAGTTTAGTATACATTGACATTTCCAGGCAAAACGGTTATTTTTTAATGTACAGCGAGTCCGAACGGGGGAAGTCCATCTGGCAGATGTTCCGGCGGGTGGCATAGAGAGGCGTTTTTCACGGGAGCATTTCGTTCCGGGAGTGAATTCATGCGTTATTTGCTGTGTGCGACATTGGTCATGGTCGTTTTTCTTGGTTGTGGGCCCGGCAATCCGCTGGGACGGCGGGCAGTATCCGGCACGGTAACACTCGATGGTCAGCCTCTGGTGGCCGGGACCGTGATGTTCGAACCGCAAGGCTCCGAAGGTGCTTTGGCCGGGGCTCCCATTGCGGACGGAAAGTTTACGATTGAAGAGTTGCGTGGATTGCCGCCGGGAACTTATATCGTGCGAATATCGGCCGCCGCTCCGCGCGGCACGGTCGCCGACGGCCCACCGGGAGACAGCAGTCGCATGGGGCCTGAT
>CAZISU010001017.1:0-2899 GCA_964541935.1 uncultured Planctomycetaceae bacterium
CATGAGGCAATACTCAAGCGCCCGCCGCATCAACTCGGGGCTGCTGACCGGCGAGCCGTCGTCGCTGAAGCCCACGGCCCCGGCTTCCACCAACTGGCCGATCTCGGCAAGCTCCTTGCCCTCGCGATTATGGCTCACGCAGGCGATTACGAACACGTTGCAATTATCGGCCCGAGTCGCCTGGCCACGCACAAACTCGACGCTGCCTTGTGTATCGATGGGCGGTTCGGTATTGGGTATGCAGGCAATCGATGTGAACCCACCCGCCAAAGCGGCTGCCGTGCCGGTTTTGATCGTCTCGTCTTCCTCGCGACCCGGCTCGCGAAGATGCACGTGCATATCGATCAGGCCCGGCGAAACGATTTTTCCCGCCGCGTCGATAACCGTGACGTCGTCGTTGTTGAGGAGGCTTTCGTCGGGCACAACGTCATAAGCCGCGATCTTGCCGTCCTCGATCAACAGGCTTGTCACCCGGTCCATCTTCTGGCTGGGATCTATTACGCGGCCATTCTGAATCAGAATGCTACTCATGTTATTGTTCCTTACCCAATTTGGCTTGCCAACAGCGTCAAAACGGCCATCCGCACGGCCAGGCCGTTGGTTACCTGTTCGAGTATGGCCGAGTGCGGACCATCGGCCACGTCGGGGGTCACTTCCACGCCTCGGTTGATCGGTCCCGGGGCTAGGATCAAAATGTCTTTCTTGCTCTTCTGCAAGCGGTCGCGGTTCATGGCGTATAAGTGGGCGTATTCGCGAACCGAAGGGAACGGTCGCGTGAACTGGCGTTCGAACTGGATCCTGAGCAGGTTCAAAACGTCTACGCGCGGCAGAATTTCGTCGAGGCTGTAGGACGTTTCCACCCCGATCTCTTCCCAACGCGGTGAAACCAGTGTCGAAGGGCCACAGACGATGACATGCGCGCCGAGCTTCTTGAGCCCCCAGATGTTCGATCTGGCAGTACGGCTATGGGCTATGTCGCCTATTAAGGCCACCGTGAGGCCCGCGACATGACCCCGACGTTGGCGAATGGTAAGAATATCCAGCAGCCCTTGGGTGGGATGTTCGTGTGGACCATCGCCCGCGTTCACTACCGCACAGTTGATGTTTTGTGCCAAAAGACCGGGCGTGCCGGGCGTGCGGTGACGGACGATCATCATCTCGGCGCCCATGGCTTCGATGTTTTTGGCCGTGTCGATCACCGTTTCGCCTTTGGAGAGGCTGCTGGTCGAGGCCGAGAAATCGATCGTATCGGCACCCAAGCGACGGGCCGCAAGCGAAAAGCTGGTTCGCGTACGTGTGGAATTTTCGAAAAAAAGATTGACGCAAGTTTTTCCAGCTAAAAGCTGGAATTTTCGCTCGCCGGCCGCAATTGCGTCTCGAAAACACTGGGCCTTGTCGAGGATGGCCGTGATTTCCTCGGCCGAAAGTTCCTCTAAACCCAATAAATGACGCCGCTTCCAACAGTCCGGTATCTCGCCCAGTTCAGCTAAATTCGTACTCATAGCGCCAATCCTAGCTTTTTGGAGTCTTAAGCAGCAACTTTCACGCACCGTGCGCGCATGTTCTCAAGTCCTTTTGGGTTGCAGCTTGGCCCGCATTAGGTCAACCTTACACGCTCCAGGTATGCCAACCGTACCGACTCACCGCTTACCCGGGGCCTGATTCTAGAAAACTAACACGATTACTGCAAGCACCAACCGACACGATATAATGCCTCGCAACCAATATATCACGCCAGACATTCTCTTAGATCACCTCGATCTTGCCTCAAAGAGTTCTCATGTCCGATTCATCCCCCCCCGACGTCCTAATCATCGCCTCCGACGATTCCACGCTCGAACGTTGCCCTGAGTGGGTCGACGATCTGCCCTGTCGTGTTTTTCTCGTTAACGAGTCAGTTCCCAACGATGTGGGGGTAATTAAAATCAATCTCCCCGGCTTTGACGAGGACAATGATTGTGGCGTCTCGAGGCCTGGTGTCGATGTTAATCTGCCGGCCGACGTGTCTCGACGCGAGTTGCGTACGACCTGTCGACTGATGATCGAAATCGTCCGCCTGCGTCGCAGCCTCCGCTCGGCTGATCGGGTTGGCCAAAACTTGAAAAAGGCGGCCTTAACCGACCCGCTGACCGAACTGCCCAACCGTCGCGACTGGCAAGAGACTTTGCAGCGCCGCCTCGCGCAAGCGAGCCAAAAGCGTTTGCTTTGTCTGGCTATTGTCGATCTCGACCATTTCAAGCAAGTCAACACCGCGCATGGCCACGCCGTCGGCGACCAGGTGCTAAAGCAAGTTGCAATCTCGCTACGCTGCTGGCTACGTGATGACGATTTCGTTGCCCGCCTCGGCGGCGACGAGTTCGGCCTGCTGTTTTGGATAACCAGTTCACAATTTGCCACCAACGTCGTCGATCGCATCCGCGAGTCTATCGGCCGACTCGTCCTCGATGAATTCGCCAAGGATGAATCCAGCCTCAAGATAACGGCCAGTGCCGGTTACTGCATGGCGACCGACAATATCTCTCCCGCAACATTCTACTCCTCCGCCGACGCGGCCATGCACAGCGCCAAACGCCAGGGGCGTAACCGTAGCGTGGCCCACGACAGTTAGCGGCGACGCTAACATGATTGCTATTCTTGCCGCCGGCCCGTACACTCGTGGTTATGCATGACCACGAACCAAGTCTCACCGTCCAAAACCGTCGCCGGGCCCGACGGCTGGCCTATCGCAACGGCATGATCTGGTCGTTCGGTAACGGGCTGACCAGCACCATGCTGGTTGTATACCTTGCCATGGACCTGGGCGTCGGTGTTGTGGGGTTGGGTGTGAGCCTGATCCTCGCCGCGCCAAATATTGTGGGCCTGTTGCGGATGTCGACCCCGGCACTGATCCGACGCATGG
>CAZISU010001018.1:0-2894 GCA_964541935.1 uncultured Planctomycetaceae bacterium
AACTCTGTTGACTGGCATATTGAGCATGACCTTCCTGCTCACAGGACTTACCTTGGCGGATGAGCCATCCACCTATCCGAGTGTAGAACCGTGGAGAATCAAGCTATACGAGCAGTGGAAAAATCTTCCTGAGCCGCCGATTACGCCCTACGACGGCCCCTTCGGCAGCAATGCACGAGCCTTCACCGTCGCCAATGGTGTCTACGTGAGGGAAAACAAGGATAAGCTGACGCCGGAACAGCAGCAGAATCTGGTATCATGGAATGACTACCGCAAGACGGCCTCGAAGGGTGTCTACGACCCTGCCAAGGATCCGCGCCCCATCAATCTTGCCTTCGAAGATGCCATTCTCGAAGACTGGAAGCGCATGGGATACAACTGCGCCTATAAAGGGAGCTCTTTCACCTATATGGTCGGGAGTTTTCTCAAGAAAAAAGGCATGCTCGGTGCTATTGATCAAACCATCTGGGGCACGGGTACGCCCGGGGCCCTGAGCTTCGACGGCAAGGAAACAGGTCCCAAGCAGCGGGAGGCATGCGGAAGCTTCTTCGATCCAAAGAACTTTGAGGCCGGGGTCAACACGATCTTCGGCATGGGGTACTACTACGGCCACCATCTCTTTACCGTGGGTGACCACCTGCTCACCTGCTCATGGGATGAGGTCGGACTCAGAACACGCGCACAAATGGACTACCGCGACCCTATGCGGGCGGAGTTCAGGAAATACCTCTCTGAAATATGGTTTGGCGATGCGACGCCGGGCAAGGACACCAACAAGGATGGTCGCACCTACAACGGGTTTACCGGTGCCAAACTGAAAACATGGGACGAAGTGGAACCCTTTCATGTTTCTCTGTCCTGGACAATGAGTGCTTACGACAACGAGGGTGTAACCTTTTCAAAGATGCCCGAAGTCGATCGAAAGATCTTCGACGAGCCGGCTCGATACAAACTCTTAGTCGACTTCCATCGCTACTGGACCTACGAGTTCTTTCGTCGCATCAATAACGCCGCCAGCCAGCGCATGAACGAGAAAGGAAAACCCGGGAGAATATCCTGCTATCCCTTCACCCAGCACTTTCAGATCTGGCCCGGTGCAAATCAGCGTCACGGCAACAGCTTTTACTGGTATCACCGCCTCAGCCCCGTCGTGAATGTAGAGCACATGTGGGCCGATTCCCCCACCATGAACCTGAATTATGCCATTACGGACCGCCTGTCACCGCGGTTCAAGAACGCGACGATGGGCTGGGCCTGGTTCTATTTTGGTCAGGAAGGACATGATATGTATAACGGCCCCCATGACATGGATCGAGCCATGGCTCGCCTGATTGGCCATAACGTGGACGGAACTCACCATTGGCTCTATACACCGCGCTACCGCAGCCGAGACCGTAAGCAGCGCCTCCAAATTGCCTACTGGCAGAATTTTCTCAAGATGCATTACCCTCACTTTCTGGCAAGATCAGCGCCGGTACAGCCACAGATTGCCCTGCTCATGCCGGATACAAGCGGCATGTTCTACCGGTATTTCATGTACCCGAAGCAGGGCTTCGGCTGGATGGCGGAGGCCTTCCAGAACTTGCAGCATAGCTATAACATTATCACGGAAGAAGAACTGGAACTCCACGAAGGCACGTTGGACGACTACAAGATTCTTTACGTGACCGGCAGTGAGTGGTCCTCGACCACCATCCGGAAGCGCGTGACGGACTTCATCGCCAAGGGAGGCATCGTCTATGCCGATGTGGACAGCCTAACCCTCGACCTCACCACCGGAAAGCGCATCGATTTCCTCGAAAAACATTTCGGCACGAAAATCGTCTGCAAGTACAAGAACGGCTTCATGCCCAGTACCCAGACTGCGGAGGAAGCCCTCTGGGCTCAGCCTCTTGATCGGTGGGCCGGCCCACTCAAACTTCAGGGACATATGGTTCACAAACTTGATGATCCACGAGCTTGGGCGAAACTCTATAAGCGAACCAAAAAGAAACTTTTGGTCGGACCGGATGGCTTAGCCGTACGTCCCATCCCCAAGAACCAGGGCATGAAGGGCGGGCAGCCCGTGCGCGACCCTTCTTGGGTCATGATCCGCGATGCCGAAGGCAACCTGATTCCGGATGAAGAAGTCTGGGCGAGCGTGAACAAAGAAATAGCGGCGATGCCCAAGGAAGTCAGAGGCCTCAAGCAACAACCGCTGGATAGGCGCACGTCCCCAGAAATAAAATACGCCAATGGCCTTATCGGTACGCAGTGGAGCGAGATCAACGTGGCAGAACCTGTCAAAGGGGGAAAGACCATTGCCACATGGGATGGTAAACCGGTCGGCATTGAAACGAAGAGCACCGTGTGGATGGGTACCCGGGAAGGTATGAACCTGCACGCGATCTCCAGCCGTATGAGCGCTCACCGCGGCACGGAGCCCTGCAACCCCTACCCCAGCAAAATCCCGGAGCTCTATGAATCCCATCGCCCTTACGCTGAAGCTGTGGGATATGCGGCAGAGAAGGCTGGCGTGACGCGGCCCGTCACCATGACCCTGAACGACCAACTTGTCATGAATCTCGAGGTGCTGCCCCGACTGGATGCAAAAGGGACCCTAATGGTGACCGTCATCAACCACGACAAAACCGAAGCCATTTACGATGTGACCATAGACAAGGCCCATATCAAACCTGGTATGGAAGTATTTGAAATGCTGGGAGAAACCGTGGTTGAAGCGAAAACCGATGGTGTCTTCAAACTCCCTGTACCGGCTTGGGGCGTATCTGTCTTTGTACTCGGGACACCTGAGAATCTGAAAACACTCAAGGCGACACAGGCAAAACTAAATAAAATGGATCTATCGGTACCTCAGTACTTTCTTGATCGCCCCGAACTCAACCAGGGCGAAT
>CAZISU010001019.1:0-2893 GCA_964541935.1 uncultured Planctomycetaceae bacterium
TCTTGCGAGGAAACTCAAACAAACAAAAAAAGGTTAACGGCGTTGGGTGGCACTGGCGGTGTGGCTGTTGGGTATGGCTTGGCTTTTGGCGCGTTGGTGCCATGGGCTGCGTCTGATTGCGGCGCTGCGACGTTCGGCCAAACCGCTTGATAGCACGACAATTTCGGAGCCGCTCGCCCAGGTCCGTCGCGCCTTGGGCACCGATAGATTGCCGCCGCTGGCCGTCTCGTCCGAATTGGACCGGCCGGTAATGGTGGGGCTCGTTCGACCACTGGTGATCCTGCCGGAGAACATGCCGCACGCGCTGCACGGGCGGGACCTGGCCGACGTTCTGATCCACGAATGCGCCCACGCGGTTTGCCGGCATCAGTTGGTCGGTTTTTTGCAGCGGCTCTCTGGCATGCTGTTCTGGCCACATCCGCTGGTGCATCTGCTGAACCGGGAACTGGCCCGGGCGCGAGAGGAAGTTTGCGACAACTACGTACTGCGCCACGGCGACGCTACGCGCTACGCGCGGACCTTATTGGAACTATCCCAGTCGCTCGGTGGCGCACACCCCAAACCCGCGGCACTCGGTCTTTTTTTCCATTGCCCTTGGCGACTGGAAGACCGCGTGGCCGACCTTTTAGACCGAAGGAGAAGAGCCATGACGCGAGTTAATCGATTGACGGCCGCGGTTTTGACGGCCACGTTTGTGCTGGTGACTGTGCTGATTGCGGGAACAAGAGTTGTTGAAGCGGAGCTGGCCGTCGATGAGAAAGTGACCGCTCAACCGGCGACGTCCGAACAGTCGGATCTTTTGCCGAGCGTTACGGCCCATCCCCCCGCAGAAGATCCCGAGCTTCTTCAATCTGCCGGCAACCTATTCGACATCATGTCGGCAATACATATGTATCACGATGTGGCCGAGCGTTATCCGGCCGCGGCATACGGTTGGGGATATGATAAAAAGGCGAAGAAATGGTTTCGTCATCGTCCAAATTTGAGCTGGCGTGTGCAGTTACTGCCGCTTCTGGGCCAGAAGGAATTGTTTGAGAAGTTTCGCTCGGGCGAGCCTTGGGATAGCGAGCATAACCGCAAGCTGATCCCACTGATGCCAAAAATCTATCGTGCTGCCAGCAGCAAGGCTGCGGTCGGCAAAACCAACTATCTGGGCGTCGTCGGCCCCGGCGCGGCCTTTCCCGACAAAGGAACGATTACGGTGCCGGATTTCACCGACGGAACCTCTAACACAATCATGTTGGTTGAAGCTCCCGATAACGCAGCAGTGGAATGGACCAAACCCGAGGATTTCCGCGTAGACACAAAAGATCCCATGCAGAAACTCATAGGCCTGCGGTCGAAAGGTTTCCTAGCAGCTTTCGCCGACGGATCACCACGGTTTGTCTCCAATAATATCTCGCCGAAAACGTTCCAATTCCTCTTGCTTCGCAATGATGGCAATGTCATCAACTATCAGGAATTAAAGCCTGTTGTTCGGGAATTAACACTTGAAATCAAAAAGAACAGAAGCAAATCAACTTCACCTTCGACAACAGAAAAGGTTGAGCGTCGAGCTGTTAATATACGAGTCAGGGATTTTCCCGAAAAGATCGACCTGTCTACGCCGGAGTCGGCCCTGGCAGCATTCAGCCGGTGTTTTGCAGATAAGAATATTCAAGCCGCGTTTGAGCTAAGTTGGGACAAACTCGGAGACAAAGAGAGCAAATCCCTAGAGCAACACATTAAGGATGATCTGAACATTCCCAAAAACTTCGACCAACTGGTCCTCGACATAGAAATTGTTGAGGTGCTTACATACCACGAAGATTTAGCGGCTGTGATATTCAAGGACAACGACATTTATCAGGACAACAATCAAAGCAAGGGTTCTTTTTGCACAACGTACAGCGGCCGAATTAACGGGAAATGGAAGAGTATCTACTTTCCGATGCGTACAGCAGGTTCTGTGTCGAGCGTAGAGGCCGCTTTGGAAATCTTCGAAAACAGTAAAGACGAACTTTGGCAACGTTTTGTGAAAGTCAGAGATGACATACATAATGGACGCGCACCCGTCATCCTGGAAGGGAATCCTAAAAAGATCGAACGCCGAGTTGTGAATAAGCGAGTCGGGGATTTCCCCGAAAAGACCGACCTGTCTACGCCGGAGTCGGCCATGGCGGCATTTCATCGGAGTGTGGCAAGCATGGATGTCCAAAACATTAATGCACTAAGGTGGATAAAAACCGACGTCGAATCAGCCAAAGCCGCGAAACAAGACTTGAAAAATATCGCAAATGCCTTCAAGAACTTAAGCCAATTTATGCTTGATAGTGAAATCATTGAGGTACTTACATACCACGACGATTACGCGGTTGTGATATACAAGGCCAACTCCCCTGGCATGAAGAGGCCTGCAAATGTACAACACTTTGGACGGATTAACGGAAAGTGGATGAAACTGCACTGGGAGGCCATCATGGGATTTATTTCACCGAGCGTTGAGGCAGCCCGTGAAAGCTTTGAGAAAAATAAAGATAATGATCGGCAGTATTTTGTCAAAGTGAGAGACGATGTGAAAAATGGACGCACACCCGTCTTCCGGAAAGTGCTGCCCCCACCACCATCGCCACTTTCGGCGGCAGAAAAGGAGGAGATGAAGCGAGCGCAACGCGGAGGCTGGCATATATCCGTTGGCTTGGATATGCCTAGCCTGGTTCAACCGGCCGTGCAATATACAATATTGGACAAAAATCCGAACACCGCATTTAAGGCCCAAGCCAAGAAGATGTATAATCATTTTCGCCGTCATATTGAGAAGATAGATGGTGAGTATATGAAGGAACGTGTGCGAGCAGGTCAAATGAATGCGTTGTGGAATCTCGGCTTTAGAGAAGTAAGCGGTGATCGGCTT
>CAZISU010001020.1:0-2888 GCA_964541935.1 uncultured Planctomycetaceae bacterium
CGCGGTTGTTGTCCCGCGTGGCGGAAGTGGTGAAGATTCGACACCCGTAGCCACCGTCTCGAAGTTGAGCCTCGCCGAGATCCAAAAGCGTTCGGGCTTCGACGGCGCCAGGGCGTATGACTATTTGAAACAGCTTTGCGAGATCGGGCCACGGCCCAGCGGTTCGCCGGGTATGGAGGCCCAGCAGAAACTGTTGATCGACCATTTCAGCAAGCTCGGCGGCAAGGTCAGTTTGCAGCGTTTCGGCTACCACCATCCCTTGGATCGCTCCAAAATTGTGCCCATGGCCAATTTGATCGTCGAGTGGCATCCCGAGCGGAAGAGGCGGATATTGCTCTGCACGCATTACGACTCTTTGCCGTTTCCCATGCTCGACCGCGAGAATCCTCGTGGCACGTTCATCGGCGCCAACGACGGCGGCAGCGGCGTGGCCTTGTTGATGGAGTTGGGCAACCACATGAAAGACCTGCCCTGCAACTACGGCGTGGATTTCGTTTTCTTCGACGCCGAGGAGTTCCTCTTCGACCCCAACGGCCGCTTCTTTGTGGGCTCGGAATGGTTCGCCCGCGAGTATCGCAAAAACAAACACAAACACAAATATCGCTGGGGCGTACTCTTGGACATGATCGGCGACGCGAATTTGTGCATCCCCCAGGAACAAAACGGCATCGGCTGGCGCGACACCCGCCCGCTGGTAAAAGACATCTGGAGCACGGCCCGCGAGTTGGGCGTTAGCGAGTTCATTTTCGAACGGGGCGACCCCGTCAACGACGACCATGTGCCGCTTCACAACATCGCCAAGATCCCCACCTGCGACATAATCGACTTCGACTATCCGCCCTGGCACACGCAAGGCGACACGCTGGATAAGTGTTCGGCCCTGAGTTTGGCGAAGGTGGGTTACGTGGTGCAGGAGTGGTTGCAGAGGGTTAAATGATATGAATGTCGAATGTCGAAATCAGAATGAAGAAAGAATGACGAAGGCAGAATGATCAAGGCACAATGATCAATGTCCAATGATCAATGAGATTTGCGCTACGCTCGTACCTGATACCTCACACCTGAAACCTCAAACCTGAAACCGCCAATGTTAGAATTCTGGACGTGCCTTGGTTTTTCGTTGTTTTTGTTGATAACGGCCGGCGGGCTGATGGTTTGGCACCTGAAGGCCTGGCAGACCGCATCTCGCAGCCAACACGACGCCAAGCAAATGGATTTCCATTGGCGTCAATTCCGCCGTCGGATGCAGTGCAGTGCCATGCTGGTTTTTCTGGCCATAGCCGTTTTTGTGGGCCAATGGATAACGTCACCGCCGCTTCTAGTAATTCTCTTCTGGTGCGGCACACTCTTAATCGTCGCCTGGCTGGCACTCTTGGCGGTGGCCGACATCATCGTCACCATCCACCACTTCCAAGGCCTCCGCGCCGACTGCCTCGTCGAACAAGCCAAACTCAATCTCGAAGCCAAACGCATCAAATCCGTCGGTGGAAACGGCCGCGCGGCGAGCGAGACGTCGTTGGGAGAGTGATGTCGGCGAGCATGTAGGCCGGGTTATTGCCCGGCGGTGAACTGTTGGCCAACGGCCCGGCAAGACTGCGTTGCGCTTCTGGCAGGAGGGCCCCGGCTACGATCGAAATCTGATGACGACCGAGCCAGTGGCACCCAAGGTCAGAAACACTACCTTTTATCAGTGCCACCCGCCGCCCCAACGACACCTCATAACGTCAATATCTTCCTGGCCCCCGCCTGCCAGTCCACGCTGTTGCCCAAGCCCTTGACGCACGGGTTCGACGAATGCTTACCGCATTCCTGACCGAAGTCCTTACAGGATAAGCTGTTTAGTGTGCGCTGGCCCTGGGCACAGGGTATTCTGCTTCCGAGCCGAGCTGTTTCCTCGGTCAACAGGCCGGAGGGTCTGCATTTTTCCGTAAGTGATCTGCGGCAGACCCCACTGGAATATATATTTATACCACCACAGTTGGTGTCTATTACGCCCATATTCTGGGAAATACGGAAAGGTCTATTGCCGTTTCATGCAATTAGAGATACAATATTTGAAGATGCACATCTTGCACTGCCTGATATGGACATTGCAAATATGGAATGTCCATATCAGTGTTGCTTTGATCGGCAGAAGAAGTTCAGAGAAGTTTGTCGGTGGGTTGGACCCAAACGGTGGCCGCTTGCCCACCAGTACCGCCTTGAGTAGCAAGACGTGGAAGACTGCAGATTCCGTGGACTCACGTCTGCACAATAGGAGGCGGCTTACGCCCTTTATTTCACGGAGGAGTAGTCGACATGTTAGTACTCAGTAGGAAGAGTGGCCAAACCGTACCAGTTGGCGAATCGTTCAAACTGGACAATCGCGTACGCTGCCCCAAGTGTCAGGCTAAAGTAGGTCTCGCTCCTTGCATTGCCTGCCGCAGTTTTTAAAATACCATTTGATCCAATGTAGCGTGGAGTATCTGAAATGTCTTTGTCTATAGAGAGGGTGCAACCGATGCCTGATGCCGTCCGTATTACGCGTAATAAGTTTTTGGAGGATCGGCAAGGGAGAACATTCGCTGATGTGCTGGACGACTCTGAACAGCCCTTCGACGATGTGCTAGCCTTCTTCGATGACCCCGAGCGGCAGAGCCGTATGGAAAATGCGGAGATTCATCACGATAGGGCGGCCTTATCAGGTGTTGTCCGAGAACTCGAAGCGCAGCCGGCCATCGATCAGTTTCTCGCCTCACAGGATCCGCGGCGCACAAAACGCCTGCGACAGGCGGTCGGTGTGGTGGTTCGCATCATCATGGAGCAGCGTGGGTGGAAAAAAACGGGCAGGAAGGGCTCGTTGGGAGTTCGTGCCAATGTAGTGCGAGGCACGAAAACGCCCGGAGCCT
>CAZISU010001021.1:0-2887 GCA_964541935.1 uncultured Planctomycetaceae bacterium
CAGAATTCACCTTAAATAACCCAATTCGGCGCCTTGACAACCCAGGCCACCTCAAGCTTAGACAATGGATACAGACCCTGTATTTTAGAAGGAGAAGTTTCATGTTACGGCTGATATTTATTTTGATGGCGTTGTCGCTGGCCACTGCTGTGCAAGCGGATGTTATCTATGTCGAGGATTTCATGGAGGACGGGGAACCGGGATTCGATCCTTTGTTTAACCACAATATCTTTAGCGACAATGGGCAAGATCCAAATTGGATGTTTTGGTTTGAACATATTCTGATTTTCCCCCGCACAACGGATGAAATCACCTTTAATCTTGGTCCGGGCCAATCAGTTTCTCATGCAAGTCTTGAAGTTACAAGCGGTGGAGCTGAAGTGCGATTTGTCGGTACTGAAGGGGAACTCAACTTCTCAAACGTAGATGTACCTGGGATTACTATGTACGAGGCAACACACGATGAGATAGGATCAATTGTCGCCATTGAACTGCGTTCAGGGCAAGGATGTTTTGACAACATCACAATTAATGTCGTGCCCGAACCGAGTGTCGCTTATGGATTGATCGCGGTGGGATTATTATGTGGAGCTGTTCGTATTCGACGTTCCAGTATGGCATGATTACGGCGTGAAGACGCGCATGACGTTTTGCGTGTAAATTATTGAGGTAATTACAGGGCCAGCTTTTTGAAGGAGAAGTTTCATGTTACGGCTGTTACTTGTTTTGATGGCGTTGTCGCTGGCCACTGTTGTGCAAGCGGATGTTATCTATGTCGAGGATTTCGAAGACTACCAAGGCAACGCTGGGTTCGATCCGATGTTTAACCATTCGATTGCGCCCACCCAAAATAATTGGCATGGAACAATAATTGACGGAGGAATACAGTTTGATCGCCCCGATGACTGGCTTCTGTACCTTTATTATTCACGAGACACGATAACGTTTGATCTTCAACCGAATCAGGTGATATTGTCGGCTCGTATCGAGGTCGTTTTCCCTGGTATTATGTCTTGTGGTTTCATCGGAGAAACCGGCGAAAAGCTTTTAGATTTTCCAAATCCAACTTATGAACCTTTCATACTTGAAGCAACGCAGCAGGAGATAGGAAATATCTCATCGTTATGGATTGTCGGAACGAGTAGTGTTTTCAACGACATAACAATCGTTGTAGCCGAAGTGCCCGAGCCGAGTGTCGTCTATGGATTGATCGCGGTGGGATTGTTATGCGGAGTTGTCCGTATTCGGCCATCCAGTATGGCATGATTACGGCTTGCAGTCGGATATCCCTTTTTTGAATTGCAAACCCACGTCGAAGTATTACAAGGAACATGGACACGAGTTGTGGGCACGTGAAGGCGAGCGAGCCGCGAAGTCGGGATACGGTGGTGATGCCAGCGATTGTCTGGCTCTAATAGACCTTCGTATAGATCGGCAAGTGGCGGTAGTAGACCTCGAGCATGTAGATCGACAGACACGTTACGTAGAGTCGTCCGCCGTGGACTTCGAAGGCGTCTTTCATGTCTGGTGCCCAGGAGCCGGATTCTTGGCCGCCTTTGACTTGTGCGGCGGGCACGGCTTGACGCATGGCCTTGTTCCAACGTTCCCACCACTCGCCTTCCATGTGATGGGCGACTTGCGTGGCGTAGTACCAGAAATAGACGTTGCGGTTTCTGGAATAGTTTACCAGATACTCGGGCAGGGTGATGTAGTCGGCGCCGGCACGTAGTCGGCGGTCGGTGCGGGGCCAGCCCATGTATTGGCGGCAGAGCATGGCCTCGGCGGTCATGGCTGGTGTGGTCATTTCACCGCTACGGTAGGGATAGCGTGTGCCGTCTTCGCGGGCGACGGAGTCTAGGAATTTTTCGACTTGTAGAAACGTCTCGCTGGGGACTTCGATGCCGGCCATTTTGGCGCTTTGCAAGGCCATTACGATCCAGCCCGTCACCGAAATATCGCTGCTGCCGTTGGGCATGTAGCGCCACCCGCCGCGTGGGCTTTGCGTTTTAACACAATACTCGATGGCGCGCTGGGCCGGTTTGCGGAAGCGCTCGTCGCCGGTCATGCCCAGCAGTTCGCAAATGGCAATCGTGCATTGCCCATGAGTGTAGAAGCGTTGGTTAAAGCCTTGCGACTTGAAGAAGCATCCGTCGTCGTCCTGTTGGTTCAAGAGCCAATCCCAGGCGCGGCGGACGTTATTTTTGAACTTGCCTTTTTTGTGGGTGTTTCCCGCGCCTTGGAAGGCCAGCAGGGCCATGGCCGTGGCTGCCTCGCGGTTTTCCATGCGCCCTCCGCTACGATACGGCCCCATCAGGCTCCAAGAGCCGTTCTTTTTGTTTTGGTTTTTCGCCAACCATGTGAGACCGCGTTGCACGGCCGCTTCGGTCGTGGCGTTGCCGCCATAGCGGCCCAAGAGCGACTTCTTCATGCCCTCGCTACGACCTTTTAGGGCCAGTCCGATTTGCGGCGAGGGGATCGAGTCGGTCGACATGTGGCCGTCGAACACAATGGCGACCTCGGGCGGGGTGGCAAACGGGTCGTCGACCTCGGGCAGGCTTTCGGGCGTAAGTACGGGCTCTTCCGACGAATCGTGCTCCAGGCCGGCCAGCGGCGAGTCGAACTCGAGCTGATCGCCCAGTTCCTCGCTGTAGATAGACGCGTCGAGATTGATCTGGTTATTATCGCGCAGCGGCAGGAGCATCAGCCCCAGGATGATTATCACGCCGAAGTGGAAGACCGCGCTGAGTAGCCAAGGTGGAGCGCCACGCATGGCCAGTTCGGTGTAATCGGTGCGAGCGTCATTCTCTTCTGGGTCGTTTTTGCCGTTTGGGTCGACCGAATCGGCCTGTGTTGCGAAATTTGGTTGCGGTGCCGGACTCAGGCCATG
>CAZISU010001022.1:0-899 GCA_964541935.1 uncultured Planctomycetaceae bacterium
CGCGACTTTATGACCCGCAAGGAATTGCGCGAGCAGGTGCGGCTCAGTTGCCAGGTGCCGGTCAAGCAGGACATGAAGATTCAACTTGATCCCGAGATTTTCGAGATTAAGAAATGGCAATGCACGGTACGCTCTAACCGCAACGTGGCCAGTTTCATTAAGGAACTGGTCCTGGAAATTCCGCCCGGCGAAGACGTCGACTTCAAGGCCGGCGGCTATATCCAAATCGAATGCCCGCCACACGAATTGAGCTTCAGCGAGTTTGAAATAGAGGATGAGTATTGCCAAGAATGGAATCGATACGAGCTATGGGGCTTGGTGTCGAAGGTCAGCGAGCCGGTTACTCGGGCCTATTCCATGGCCAACTATCCGGGTGAGAAGGGCCTGATCATGCTCAACGTCCGCATCGCCACCCCGCCGCCAAACGCCAAGAAGGCGCCGCCCGGAATGATGTCATCGTATATCTTCAATCTCAAGCCGGGCGACAAGGTCACCATCTATGGACCGTTCGGCGAGTTTTTCCCCAACGAGTCCGACGCCGAGATGATCTATATCGGTGGCGGGGCCGGCATGGCGCCGTTGCGCTCTCACATTTTCGACTTGCTGCGACGCCGCGGAAGCAAACGCAAAATCTCATATTGGTACGGTGCCCGCAGCCTGCGCGAGGTCTTTTACAGCGAAGATTTTGACGAGCTGCAAGCAAAAAACGACAATTTCTCCTGGCATCTGGCACTTTCCGAACCACAAGAGGAAGACGATTGGCGCGGGTCCACTGGTTTTATCCATCAGGTTCTATACGACGAATATCTCGCCAAACATGCGGCTCCCGAAGACTGTGAATACTATCTTTGTGGTCCGCCCATGATGAACGCGGCCGTACTGAAAATGCTCGATGAACT
>CAZISU010001022.1:909-2884 GCA_964541935.1 uncultured Planctomycetaceae bacterium
ACAATATTTATTTCGATGATTTTGGGGAGTAGACGCAAGGTTCAAGGCAGTCGAGATGGCAGCGACAAAACTACAACATGGAATAGAGAAGAGGAACCCGTACCTGCAGAAGAAGTACGGATTCCTCTTCTCTGTTTGTGCCTTGTGTCTTTGTTGTTTCGTAATCGGCTGTGCTTCAGACGTAAGGCCGCAACAAATTTCCTGGCACGGCAAGACGATGGGCACCAGCTTTACAGTTAAGCTGATTGCCGAGGCGGATGTGGCGGATAAAGATGCAATTCTTGCCGAAATCGAAGCGGAACTTGCCACGATCAACAAGCGCATGTCCACCTACGATCCCGACTCCGAACTTTCGCGCTGGAACGCGGCCCGCACGACCGACTGGTTCGCCGTCTCCGCGGAAACGGCCGCGGTTGTGAACCATGCGCTGCGGATCGGACGGCTGACCGATGGGGCGTTCGACGTCACGCTGGATCCGTTGATTCGTCTGTGGCAATTCGGGCCGGGCGCGAAAAACTTAGCTACCGCGGAAGATAACAAAATAGTTCCACCTCATGCAGACATTGCTAAAACGCTACGTCTGGTTGGGTTTACACAAATCGAAACGCGGTCCGATCCACCCGCCGTGCGCAAAAAGCTGGCCGAAATGCAGATCGATCTGTCGGGCATCGCCAAGGGCTATGCTGTCGACCGCGTGGCCGCCGTGCTCGAGCGGCACGGTTATCGCAACTACATGGTAGAAATCGGCGGTGAGGTTCGCACGTCCGGACATAATCTTGCCGGCCGGCTTTGGCGGATTGGCATCGAAACGCCCACCTCCGGCATTCGCAAGATCGAGTCGGTCGTGAGCATGGGCAAAGGTGGCATAGGTCTTGGCGCCATGGCGACCTCGGGTGACTATCGCAACTATTTCGAACGCGACGGTGTCCGCTACTCGCATCTGCTCGACCCTCGCTTTGGGCGTCCGATCACGCATCGGCTGGCCTCGGTGACCGTGCTGGCGGAAACGTGTGCCGAAGCCGACGCCTTGGCAACGGGATTGGTGGTGCTTGGCCCCGACGCCGGATTCGAGTTGGCCCAGTCGCAGGGCATCGCCGCGGCCTTCATTGTGCGTGTGGATGACGGCTTCGAACAGAAAAGAACTTCGCACTGGCCCGCGGATGATGTGCCGGATAAAACTGAAGAAACGGCCGGGCAAGGCTCTGTGATAACGACCTATGTGGCCGCGTTTCTTGTGCTTGCAGCCTTGATGCTGGCACTTTCGATCGGACCGATCTTGCGTAAACGAAAGATGCAATGTTCATGCAAAACGGCCAGTCAAATCATGAACGCCACCGACCCGCGGCGCGAAAAGTCCGAGCCTGCGCACCCCAAAAGCAGCCCACTCTTGCCGATCCTGCCGGACGATGCGGACGAGATTCGACGTCAATAAGGTTTCGCGGGCTATAAAACGCTTATCCGGCGTATTGCAAAAGCCCCGCCGTGCCGCTATACTGGGGGCTCAGGGGCCACAGAAGGTGGAAACCTAAGCTTCTAGGGTTTGGCGTTCATCTTGATGTGGCAGGCATAGTTGGCAGACATAGTTGGCAACATTTCTAGAGGGGAAAACGCGATGACCAGTGGCAGTGAGAGGTCGGTGCGGGAGAGGTGGGCAAAACGCTTGGGGAGTGCTACGCTGGTGGCCGGAGTCTTGGCCACAGGGCAACCGGCCGCGGCCCATCCGGCGATTTCCAATCTCTTGAATCGCGCCATGGCACGTGTGGCAACCGCGAGCACGCGTCGCGAGGACGTGGAGATGCCGGCGGCGCTGGTTCTGGCGCCGGCCATGAAAGACGAACATAATCTGGGACCGAACCATAGTTCGCACTCCTCGCATCGATCGCATTCGTCGCACCGTTCGGCAACGATCCCCAAAGGGAAAGACGCCCGACCGGCGCGGAAAGCAAAAGCGCCCGCTAAGGCCGTGCTAAAACAG
>CAZISU010001023.1:0-2880 GCA_964541935.1 uncultured Planctomycetaceae bacterium
TTGACGCAAGGCGCGGCGGATGGCCTCCGCAAAACTTGGCACGTCCACGTTTAACTCGCGCTGGTTGATCAGCGACTTGTCGTGCTTGTGGTAAAACTCGATGGGGTCTTCGATCGTAATGATGTGGCGATCGACCTTATGATTGATATAGTCGATGGCCGCCGCCAGCGTAGTCGTCTTGCCAGAACCCGTCGGACCCGTCACCAGAATCAGCCCTCTAGGACGCATGATCAGGTCGGTCAGAACGGGCGGGGTGCCAAGCTCCTCGAAGTCCATCAAGCGGGCCGGCAATTGACGCAAAACCATGGCCACGTTGCCACGCTGCTTAAATACCGAAACGCGGAATCGGGCAAGGTCACCGAAAGCGAAGCCGAAGTCGGCGCCACCGACCTCCTGCAATTCCTGCTGGCAACGCTCGGGGGTGATGCTTCGCATCAAAGCCACGGTGTCGTCAGGCGTTAGTGGGCGGGTCTCTAGTTGCAGTAATCGCCCATCGACTCGTACCACCGGCGGCTGGTCGGTTGTGATGTGAAGGTCACTAGCACCGCGTCCGACGACCGTGTGCAGCAGTTTGTCAATAAGAATCGTGCCCATAAGCCAGATCTCTCACGCGAGAACAGTCGCCGGCCACGGCCAACGACAATGCCTCTTCGTTGCGCTTTTGTGAAGGGTTCCGTTTGTCCTAGAGACGAACACCACGGGTTATCCTGGATTATTCATGAGCCACACTAACCCGAAGCGCAAGCGAGGGGTGTATTGCGTTTTTCCACGTTTTCCGTCCCTCGCTTGCGCTTCGGGTTAGTATTTCTAATGGAAAACACGGGGTCATGAATAATTCGGGGTAAACTCCCGAGTAGGGTGTGCCTCTTCTAAAAAAATCCTCGCCCGCAACTTCTGGCCTGCAGCTTGTTGCCTGCTGCGTCACGATTATTCGGATTCAAACAGCGAATCTCAAGTAACAGCGGAAAAAACCTCCCCCGTACAGGGGAGAGTGTTCCTGCCGGCATGCCCGGCCAAAAGTCAAAATATTCATATCCGGCCCCCTCGCTCAATCGCTCGATGGCCGGCTCCATACTCCCTATTATTGCCAGAAACTCAATATTTATCTCCTGCATTACCCCCACTGCCTAAGTAACGCAAGCTTCCGGGTGCGTTTCAATCGATACAACCGTTTCAGGCTGTCCGATATTCCCTATTCAGTTTATTATTCCGCCTGTTTCGCCACGCGGGCGACCTCCTCGATTGTGGTTACTCCCTTGCAGGCTTTCATCACGCCGTCGCCGAAAAGTGTGCTCATTCCCTCGGCACGGGCCGCTCGGCGGATCTCGGCGGTCGATGCTTCGTTGAATGTCAGCTCTCGAACCTTGCTCGACATGATCATCAATTCCATCAACGCCAGACGTCCGCGGTAGCCGGAACCTTGGCAAGTTCCACAGCCCTTGCCTTTCATAAAGGTCGCGTCGGCTGCCATCTCTGGGGTAATTCCAATTGACCGTAGGGCTGTTTCGGATGGTGTATAAGGTTGCTTGCATTTCTGGCAAACAACACGCACCAGTCGCTGGGCCATGATGGCCACGATACTGCTGGAGACGAGATAGGAGGCGACGCCCATATCAATCAAACGTGTAATGGCACTGGGCGCATCGTTCGTATGCAGTGTACTGAAAACCAAGTGTCCAGTCAAAGATGCTTGGATACCCATCTGTGCGGTCTCAAGGTCTCGCATCTCACCCACCAGGATGATATTTGGGGCCTGGCGCAACATGGCGCGAATCACGCGGGCAAAGTCCAAGCCGATGGAGTGGCGGATTTCGACCTGATTGATGCCCGGCAGATAGTATTCGACGGGGTCTTCGGCCGTTATGATCTTGCGGTCGGGTGTGTTCAACGCGTTCAAGGCAGCATAAAGTGAAGTAGTCTTTCCGGACCCCGTTGGGCCAGTCACTAGTATGATGCCGTTGGGGCGTTTGATGAGGCCTTCGAACTTGCGGTAATCATCCTCGGAGAAGCCCAACTGGCGGATGCCAACTTTAATGTTGTCCTTGTCGAGCAGTCGCATGACCACCGACTGCCCATGGTTGGTGGGGATGACACTCACCCGAAGGTCTAGTTCCTTTTCGCCAACCGTAACCTTAATTCGTCCGTCCTGAGTTCGACGGCGTTCGGCAATGTCCAGCTTGGAGAGAATCTTAATACGCGAAAGCAGGGCACCCAACAACCGTCGGGGGGGGCTGTCGCGCTCGACCAAGACGCCGTCGATTCGATAACGAACGCGGATTCGGTCCTCGAAGGGCTCGATGTGGATGTCGGACGCGCGGAGTTGCACCGCCTCGGAGATCAACAGATGCACGAGGCGGACAATGGGGGCGGAGCTTTCGTCGACTTCTTCCTCGCCGCCATCGCCATCGTCTTCGGTTTCGGTGAAGTCGATGGCCGTGTCGGTGAACTCTTGCAGCATCGAGTCGGCACTTTCGCCCACCGTCTGCCCGTAGTAGCGGTTTACTGCCTCGAGAATGCTATCTCGCGGGGCCAGGGCGATTTCGATCTGGCGGTTGAGGATGAAACGAAGTTTCTCGAAAACCTCGAAATCGAGCGGATCGCTGACGATTACGGTGAGTTCGCCTTCGGCCTCGGTTAGCGGCAGAATGGCATTTTCGCGGGCAACCGACTCGGGCACCAGTTCGACAATTGCCGGCGGAATCACAACTTCCGAGAGATTTACGTAATTCAAGCCGTGCTGCTGTGCCATTGCGCGCGAGACTTCCTCGCCGGTAGCATAGCCCAATCGGGTTAGCGCGTCGGGCACTTTCATGTCCGATTCTGTGGCCATTTGCTTGGCTTCAGCCAGTTGGTCAGGGCTGATAACGCCTTGCTGTATAA
>CAZISU010001024.1:0-2879 GCA_964541935.1 uncultured Planctomycetaceae bacterium
GACGCAAAGCCTAGCGCCGATTCCAAGGCCCGATACCCCTTGCGCGAGGCCAAGATCCAGGTCCGCGAGGATCCTGAAGCGCCGGGCAACTACCACGCCGTGGCCCATCTGCGGCCCTGGTTGCAAATGGAAGAACTCACCACGTCGCTACGCATGGTGGCGAGGATTCCGAAATTGGGAAGCTAAAACGCTTCTTGTTTTATAAAAGAGGTACAACTTCAGCCGTCTGAAGCAAAAGTTAGCGGCGGGGCTTGTCCCCGCGCGGAAGTATGCGATACGATCCGCGCGACGACAAGCGTCGCCGCTAACGTGCCTGTTACAAATATCCCCTACCAAACTCAAGGACGAAGCTGAACCAATGAACGCGGGTTTCGAGCAAACCGATCGTCTGCACCAAGCGTCGCCTGAACTTCAGGCGGATGCGCAGCCGCTGGGTCTGATCGATTCAATCGTCGAAATCACCACAGAAACCACAACCGAGGCCCAGCAGCGGCAAGCCCCCTCGCGGCTCGAGCCGTTTCTCGACGCGCGTTCGCCGTCCAAGTCTCTCTCGGTTTGGCTCGACATGCCGCCCGCCCGCATCGCCGCCATGGGCAAACGTCGCCTGGCACAACGTCTCAGCCGCGACATGGCGCGCCTCGACCAGTTGCTCAGCGACCAGGTCAACGCCATCTTGCACCACCCCCGCTTGCAACGCCTGGAGGCCTCCTGGCGCGGATTGCAATACCTGGTCGAACGCGACCCGGGCGACGCGAACATTAAGATTCGTATGCTCAGCGTCACCTGGCGGGAACTGGCACGCGATCTGGAAAACGCCTCGGAGTTCGACCAGAGCCACCTTTTCCGCAAGATCTATGGCGAAGAGTTCGGTATCGCAGGCGGTGAACCCTTCGGCGTGCTCTTGGGCGACTACGAAATCCACCCCGGACCCAGTAGCGAACATCCCGTCGACGACCTGGGCGTGCTGGCCGGAATTTCACACGTTGCGGCCGCCGCCTTCGCACCGTTTATCGCCTCCGCCGACCCGTCCCTGTTCGGGCTCAACCTCTTCACCGGGCTGGAACAGCCCATGAACCTCTCAAAGGGCTTCGATCAACTCGAATTCCTCCGCTGGCGATCCTTTCGCGATACCGAAGACGCGCGTTTCGTGGGCCTAACCATGCCGCGCGTGCTGATGCGTACGCCTTATAGCGAAGATGGCGCCCGGCCCGACGGATCGGTGCGCTCGGACGGGTTCCGCTTCGAGGAAGAAGTTGCCGGCACCAACACCGAGCGCTATTTGTGGGGCAACGCCGCTTATGCCTTCGGCGGTGTGCTCATGCGCAGCTTCTCCGAGTCGGGCTGGCTGGCCGATATCCGCGGCGTACGACGCGGCATCGACGGCGGAGGCATTGTCCACGGACTGCCGCTGCACGAGTTCGGAACCGACGCCGACGGCGTTGCCTCCAAATCGCAAACCGACGCGGTGCTGACAGATTTTCAGGAACAGGAACTCAGCGAGTTGGGCTTCATACCCCTGTGCCGCTGCGCGGACACCGAGCTTTCGGCCTTCTATGCCAACCATTCGGTGCAGAAGCCCAAGGCCTACGACAACCCGGCGGCCACGGTCAACGCCCGCATGTCGGCCATGTTGCAATACATACTCAGCGTGTCGCGATTTGCCCATTACCTCAAGGTAATCGCCCGCGACAAAATTGGCGGCTTTACCGAGCCCAGCGATTGCGAGGATTTGCTCTATCGCTGGCTGCAAAACTACGTAACGCCCGACGCCAACGCCAGCGACACGGTCAAGGCCGAATCGCCCTTACGCGAGGCCAAGGTCCGCATCGTCGAGCACCCCCAGCGGCCCGGATCGTTCCAGTGCGTGGCCCATCTCTGGCCGCATTTCGAACTCGACGAGCTAACCGCCTCGGTGCGAATTACAACCGAACTCACACCGGGCGCGCCGGGGTAGGTTAGATGCCAGAAATATCGAATGAGGAAGCTCGAATGAAGAAAGAATTAGGAATGATTGAATGTCGAATGATTCTTGGGTAGCCCCGATAGCTCGTCTATCGGGGTGCCGCAGGCACATGAGGGGGTTTGCCTCCCGTGGGACGCCTCTTGCGGCTGCGCCGCCCTGATAGACGAGCTATCAGGGCTACCCACAACCGAATAACAGATAACCGAATAACCAACAACCATTAAAACGGTGCGATCATGAGCGCGATAGATCTTTACAAGGAAGGCAAGCTTGACGAGGCCATTGCGGCTGCCACGGCCGAGGTTAAAAGCCATCCCACCGACGTGGCTGCCCGCGGGCTGCTGGCCGAACTGCTGTGTTTGGCCGGCGACCTGCAACGGGCCGACAAGCATCTCGACGCACTGGGTCTTCAAGACCCGCAAATTGCGGTCACGCTGGCCCTCTTCCGCCAGTTGATTCGCGCCGAAACCTCGCGCCGCGAGTTCTTCGAGCAAGGCCGCCTGCCGGAATTTCTCGGCCAACCGTGCGACTGCCTGCGTTTGCATTTGGAAGCGTCGATTGCAATCCGCGATGGCAAGCTCGACGAAGCGGCCGAGCTTCTCGAACGGGCCGAGCAGCACCGCAAGCCCGCGGCCGGGCGCTGTGGCGATGAACCGTTCAACGATTTCCGCGACCTCGACGACACCATGTCCGGCTTCTTCGAGGTGCTCACATCGACGGGCAAATACTTCTGGATCGCCACGGATTGCATCGAAACCATCGAGTTCAAAAAACCCGCCCAGATCCGCGACCTGCTCTGGCGCGAAGTCCGCATGGTAGTTTGCGGCGGGCCCGACGGCGAGGTGTTTCTGCCGGTCACCTTTCACGGCTCGCACCAAAGCGACGAAGACGACCTCCGCCTGGGCCGCTCCACCGA
>CAZISU010001025.1:0-2869 GCA_964541935.1 uncultured Planctomycetaceae bacterium
TTGGCCTCGGTGCGAAATACGCTTTCCATTCCGAGTACCAGACGCGCAAGTCGGCTGGACTCGGCGGCCTCGATATCGTCGGGAACGCTCTGGCCGTTGGTCACATAGCGGATCGGCAGTTGACTCGATCGAGCCAGGGGCAGCATGTTCCCCAAACAGGTCGCTTCGTCAAGTTTGGTGAGGATCATCCCCGTTGTGCCCACTGTAGCAAAGCGTTCGGCCGTGTGAGTCAGCGTTCTCTCTCCGGCAACACTCGATAGCACCAGGAGGACGTCGTCGGCCTCGGCTTCGCAGAGGAAGGATCGCAGTTCCTGGATCTTGATCTCATCTCGTGGACTGCGACCGGCTGTATCCATGAGGATCAGGTCCAGGCTTTCCATCCTCCGCACAGCTTCTCGCATTTCGCGAGGGGAAGAAACGACTTCCATGGGCAGATCGATGATGTCGGCGTAGGTTCGCAGTTGCTCGACGGCCGCAATGCGATAAGTGTCGACCGTAATCAGGCCGACCTGTCGCTTCTCCTTGAGGCGATGGTTGGCCGCCAGCTTGGCGATGGTTGTCGTTTTACCCACGCCTGTCGGGCCTACCAACGCCACCAGACGTCGCTGGCCGGGCGTGATCTCGATCGGTCCGGAAACCGATATTTGCGACTCGATCAGCCGTGCGATGCGGGCTTTCACCAGCATGGGGTCTGCCAATTCGCCGTCGGGAATCTCTTGCTGCACCTGCTCGACCAGATTTCTGGCAAGCTGTTCGTCGACGTCTGCTTCGATCAGATCGGTAAACACACGAAAGAGCGAGTCGGGCAGGTCGTGCTGGCGACTGCCGTGCGATTGGCGGCAAAGATCCTGCACCATTTGCCGCAGGTCGCTAAGCTGATCCTGGACGTGGCCGGGCGTCTGGCCGTTGTTCGTATTGGTTGAATGGGCCGGATCGAACGAGAGCGGATGCGACGATCCGCCCATGCGTGCCGAAACATCTCGGAACGACGAGCTATCTTGCCAATGTGTATTCGAATAGGTCGGCACCCGCGATGTGAGGGCGTCTGCCTGCGAACCTGGCCCACTCGTGCTGGGGTCGGCCCCTGAATGGGGTCTATCCAATTTGGGCTCGTCCGTTCGAGCAGGCAAGCGGCTGGGTACGTTAACACCGGCCGATGCTGTTACCTCGATGCGGCGTTTGCCGCAGAGCAGCCCGAACAAACGATTGGTTCGAACTTCACGGGTATGCAAAACGGCCGCGTCGGGGCCCAAGTCGCTACGCACGAGCATGAGGGCTTCTTGCATGGACGACGCACGATAAGTTTTAACTTCCATAATAATTCCCCGCTACTTCAAATCGGCGATCATAGCCGCCGATTCTATCTTCGTGTCACGTGTAATTTCGTTGTAACTGAGCACGACCAGCTTGGGCAGATACGAGTTGGTCATCTGTCGCACGGCGGGCCGGATTTGCGGGCTGACCAGCAGAATGGGCGAGCGGTCAGCCACGGTTAGTTTTTCGATTTCCTTGGCGATCAATTGGCAAGTTGCCTCGACGGCTTGCGGCGACATACGAATGAAGAGGCCGCGTTCGCTGTGTTCGACGCCCGCGCGGATGCGGTCTTCCAGGGCCGGGTCCAAGGTTACCACATGCAGGCAGTTGTCCTTGTCACGGTGTAATGTGCAAATCGTGCGGGCCAGACGGTGGCGGACGTATTCGGTCAGCAAGATCGTGTCTTTTGTGCGCGGGGCGTAATCGCCGAGCGTTTCCAGAATCGCGGCCAACTGGCGGATAGGAACCTGCTCGCGTAAAAGCATCTGTAGAATCTGCTGAACCTCGGCCAGTTTCATGATGCCGGGGATCAGCTCGTCGACAACCGCCGGCGACGTTTGTTTCAACTCGTCGATGAGGTGTTTGGCGGCGTCGCGGGTGAGGATCTCGTCGGCATAGTCGCGCACGGCGGCGGTCAAATGCGTGGCCAAAACGCTGCCCGGCTCGACAACCGTGTAGCCGTACAGCTCGGCCTGGTCGCGTGTGGAGGCGTCGATCCAAACGGCCGGCGTGCCAAAGGCCGGGTCTTTTGTGCGTTCGCCCGGGATCTCGCCAGTTGTCATACCCGAATCGACGGCCAGGAAATTGTCGGGGTAGACCATGCCCGTGGCCACCGGCATGCCCGCGATTTTTATGCAATATTGGGTCTGGTCGAGTTGGAAACTGTCGCGAATACGAACTTTGGGCAGAATGATGCCGGTCTCGGAGGCCATGCGCTGCCGCACGCCCTGTACGCGTTCGAGCAGATCGCCGCCGCGTTTGGGGTCGGCCAGCTTGATTAGGCCCACACCCAACTCGATCTCCATGGGGTCGTTGACCAGATAGTCTTCGATACGTTCTTGCGGCGGTTTGGCGGACTCGACCTTTTTGCGTGCTTCGGCAGCCGCGGCCGACTCGGTTGTTTGCCGCGATAGCGTTATGGCAAGCCCCACACATCCGCCGCCCAGGATCAAGAGCGGTATTGTTGGCAGGCTGGTGAAAATCAAAACACCCAAAAACGCGCCGGCGATGGCCAGGGCCTGGGGACGCGAGAAAAGCTGACGCAGGAATTCGCGCGGCAGGTTTACCCTCTGGCTGCTACGCGTTACCAACAGACCGGCCGCCAGCGAGATCAAAAAAGCCGGCACCTGGCTGACCAAACCGTCGCCGATCGTCAGCCGCGTGAACAACGCGCCAGCTTCGCTAAAGCTCATGCCCAACTGAAAAACGCCAATAAACAGCCCGCCCACGATATTGATGACCGTAATAATAATGCCGGCAATCGCGTCGCCGCGCACGAACTTACTGGCACCGTCCATGGAGCCAAAGAAGTCGGCCTGCTCGGTGATCTCCTCGC
>CAZISU010001026.1:0-2862 GCA_964541935.1 uncultured Planctomycetaceae bacterium
AACGGGCAGCCGCACAATTGGGCAAGCTCGACGTAATTGCTTCTTTCGCCCTGGCCCAGAATCCCGATCTGAAGGATGCCTATAAACGCACGAAGGTCGGCGATAGCGATTACATTACGATCACCCTCACCGGCGAGATGATCCCTTGGCACGAACTGCCCATGGACAAAATTGCCGATACCGAACCCAGCTCGGATGACCTGAAGAAGGTTGTCGAGAAGGTCAAAAAAGAGACGCTGGTTATTGCGATCGGCCTGCGTGGCGATTACCTGCTGATTTCGATCGGCCCTTCGACCGACGTGCTGGCGAAGCTTGGCAGCGGAACGTCGCTGGTCGACCGGCCCGAGATCAAGCGTCTTGGGCAATTCGCCGCAAAGCGCCTCACGGCCATCGGCTATGCCAGCGCGCAGTTCAACCGTAGTATTACCAGCAGCCGCGAGGATCTCTCCGAGTTGCTCGAAACGGTCGGCGAGATATTGCCCAAGTCGGGTTTGAGCCAGGCCGATCAAGATCAGATTCGCAAGGATGCGGCCGATCTTGTCAACGATATTAAACCGCTTATGCCGCAGCCCGGGGCTGTTTCCGGTGTCGAATTCCTCAGCGATCGGGGCATCGAAGACGTCTGTTTTGATTGGGGAAAATACCCTAATCTCGATAGTTTCAAGCCGCTTACGATCTTGGGCCATGTGGGCGGAACGCCGCTTCTAGCGGTTGCCGCGCGCGGTAAAACTTCGCCCCAAAACTACGATCTTATGACCAAGTGGATTAAGGTTGGATACGGCTACGCGGAAAAATTTGCACTGCCGCAAATGAATCCCGAAGACCGCGAAAAATACGACAAGCTGGCTAAGGCCATCTGCCCGCTGCTCGAACGGCTCGACGCCATCAATCGCGAGAAGCTCATTCCGGCACTTGCCGACGGGCAAGGCGCTTTAGTGGTCGACGCCAAACTGATGTCGAAGCAGATTCACGCAGCCGTGCCGGCCTCGGACGAGCCCCGACCCATGGTCGAGCCGGCCATCGTTATAGGCATTTCCGACGCCGATAGCTTCCGCGAAGCGGTTACCCAATACTGGGAGCTGTTGGGGGACGCCGCTAGCACGGTGAGTGAAGAATGTCCCGACAAACCTCAGATCACGCTGCCCGAGCCCAGTGTGCAGCAGACCGACGTGGGCGAGATTTTCTCCATCGAGCTGCCCAGGGAGGCAGGCCTCGACGAGCAGATCGGCCTGTACCTTGGCCTGAACGAATCGGTGGCCGTTTTTGCCAGCAACGAGGCCCAGACCAAGCGTCTGCTGGCCAAGACGAAATTGGCGGCCGGCGGTATTCTGGCCGATGCGGATCGCGATCGAGCAAAGGCCGTGGCCTTCAATTGGCCCGACTCGCTCAAGGCGGCCATGCCCTGGATCGAGTTCGGCCTGAAGAAGGCGGCTTCGAAATATATCAGTCTCGACGACATCAAAGCCCAGTATCAAATTCTGGAGCCTCAGCTTGGCACGTTGGTCGAGGTGCTTTCGGTTGTGCGTAGCATCACCAGCGAGACCTACCTTAAAGACGACGTAATGGTCACGCATGTTCTTACTGAAATACGTGATACGAAGTAATTTTTTAAGCTGACAGGATTAGCTTACACCACCTCGGCCAAGTGGCCGACCCATCGCCAGACTGGGCCCAAAAGGCCCGGCCTGGCGTTTTTTGTGGGTTGATGTCGTTGCGTTTCGCCGTAAGTTGTTTTATGGAAGCTGATTGCGGCGATCAAAGTGGGCTGTGGCCTTGGGCCATGGGCAGTGAGCTATGTGTATAAAGTGAATGACACTGGAATTTGCTTTTGCACCACATACTAACCCGAAGCGCAAGCGAGGGGCGGAGGACAAGGGAAACCTCTGCCCCTCGCTTGCGCTTCGGGTTAGTATTGTGTCACCATCCAAAGCCCAAAGCTCGTTTCTCACAAATCCGGTAATTTCTCGGGGGACATTGACTAAAACGGCCCATCAGCCTAGTATCCAGGGTGGGAATGTAACACTATATTTCAGCTCTAATCGAGGAAACGAGACCAAACCTATGCCGCTTTTCGAGATTGAAACCGAGGCACATATCATAATCACCTGGGCCGAGGACGAGCAGTCCGCCATGGACGTTGTGGCCGACGCCTATCCGGGCGAAAAGGCCGTCCGCGTCACACGCCGCCCGCGCGACACCTGGGTGATTTCTAAAGCAGCGCTGGGCATCTCCGGCGTGACCGACCCCTGCACAACCGCCCGCGACTGCCTCTCCAAAGCCGCCGGCGACAAAGTCCAAGCCATCCGCCTTTACATGCACGAAACCGGATCGGATCTGGAAGGCGCGCGTAAGGTAATCGAGTCGAATATGGTGATGGGCTGGTGAGGCTGACTCTTCCGGTTGCAACCCAAATCATATACTAACCTAGATTCTCCCACTCTATTCCGACTCGCTTGAGGGCGTAGCCCGCCTCGCGGAGGTAGTTGCCGTAGATGGTCATCCAATGGAAACCGGGCATACGTTTGGCCACGGTATCGCTATCGGCCTTGAACTTGACGTCGATTTGCGAGCGGCAGATCGGCAGCAGCGGGTGGGCCACGATCTCGGCCGAGAGCCCCAGCCAGCGATTGACGTCGAAGTCGGGCGCGATGCACGTCAGATCCTGGCCCACGTGCATGTCGACCTTGGGCGCAGCGCCGTAGTCCGATTCGAAATGCGTCATGATGCGTGCCGGCTCAAGCGTCTTGCCGTCCATGCGCCGCGGGGCCGTGCAATGGGCCAGCGTAATCATGCCATGGTGCGGATGCGTGGGGTCGTTAAGAAATGTGGGGTGGCCCGAAATCTCGCCCAACAAAATGCCCG
>CAZISU010001027.1:0-2851 GCA_964541935.1 uncultured Planctomycetaceae bacterium
CACAGCCCGTCGAAGAAGCGTAGCGGGCATACGCCGCGTGCGATCCGCGGCGCCTCGTCGCGGCTGATCCGCAAGGGTCGCGTTTACGGCTTCGACCGCGGGGGCAAACGGCTATGGCCCGATTTCCCCGAGGGCGTGGAAGTCGAACAACAGCAACTCATGCTCGGCCAGCCCAGTCGAATGCCGGTTTTGACGTTCGCTTCGGTGGGCTACAACCCTAACAAACCCAATCAACCCAACAAGCGATCTTCGCGCTGGTTCACGTCGGTAGTGATGATCGACAAGCGTAACGGCCGCGTGGTGGTCGACAAACGGTTCCCTCAGCAGTCGGGCATTTTGGAATTGCTAGCCGATCCGGCCGGGAACACGCTCGATTTGCGGATGCAGAGCAGCAATCTGCGGCTGACATTTACCAACAAAGCCCTGCCGCCGATTAGCAAGAAGAAAAAAGTAGCCAAGCCCAGCGGCGCGTTTGGCGGGGTGTTGAAGGCTTTGCAGAAAGTTGGACAGCATCAGTTGCGTTTGAATACGATACCAGTTCGAAAGCCGCTGCCGGCGGGAAGGGCGCAGTGACAATAGAGTGAGAGAACAGAGGACAGATTAGTTGTTTAGCCCGGTCGCTTGCGACCGGTGTGCAACAAGTGGATTTATGAGTATGAGGCATCTAATAATCTTGATTACCGCGGCCTTTGGGCTGGCGGGCGGCTGGGTCTATCGGGCCGAGTCGGCGCCGCTTGAGCCGAAGACGCAGCATGCCGTCGACCGGGGGCTGGACTGGCTGGCTGCGCGGCAGTCGCGTCTGGGCCATTGGTCGGCCCGCGACGGCAAGTATACGACTGCCGTTACGGCTCTGGCGGGGACGGCCCTGTTGGCCGAAGGCTCGACCACCACACAAGGTAAATATGCCCCGCATATCCGACGCGCCGTCGACTATCTGTTGGGACGCAGCCGTGCCAACGGGCTGATCGGCGATCCCGGTCGCGACGACCGCTACACCTACGGGCACGGTTTTTCCATGCTCTTTCTCTCGCAGGTTCTTGGCGAAGAGGAGGACCTGGACCGCCGTGAGCGAATCGTCGATGTTTTGACCCGTGCCGTTGTGTTCACCGGCCGCGCGCAGACCAAGGCCGGCGGATGGGGATACTTAAGCGCCAAAGACGGACACGATTTCGACGAGGGTTCGACCACCATCACGCAAGTGCAAGGCCTGCGCGGGTGCCGCAACGCCGGTATACCCGTACCTAGCGAGATTATCGATAAGGCCATTAAATACATTCGCGATTGTACGGGCAAGGACGGCGGGGTGATGTACAGTTCGAAGAGCCGCGGTGCCGGCCGACCGGCCATTACGGCCGCGGCGGTCGCCTGCCTGTTCAACGCCGGCGAATATGACGACAAGTACGTGCCCAAGCTGATGGCTTATTGCAAGAAGAACCTCTCGGACGTGAGCGGGCGAAGCTTCGGGCATTGGCACTATACGCACTACTACTATTCGCAAGTTCTCTATCGCGAGGGCGGTGAGTCCTGGAAAAGATATCGCCAGAAACTGCACCAGAAGATCCTTAAAGAAGCCAACCCCGGCGGCGGCTGGACGCAAGGCTCGGTGGGGCCCGTGTATGTGACGGCGATTAACTTGACGATATTGCAGTTGGAGAATGGGACGTTGCCGATTTATCAGAGGTGAGTTTTCAGGTTTCAGGTTTCAGGTTTCAGGCTACAGACAACTAAAATAAACGCCACGGCCGCAAGCGGCTTAGCTAATAAGACTACAAGTATTTGTGACACTCTTCGAGGAACAACAATGAACGAAAATAACCCCATGCGAGAAACGTCCGCCGATGAAGCGGCGCACGATTTGCAAAATTCCGATGTGATTGAAAAGCTGCGCACTGCGCGGCGGAAGATACAACGTGAACTCGAGCGGGTGATTGTGGGCCAGAGCGAGGTGATCGAGGAGCTGTTGATATCGCTCTTCAGTCGCGGGCATTGCCTCCTGGAGGGCGTGCCGGGGCTGGCCAAGACGCTGATGATTAGCACGCTCAGCCGTACGCTGGACCTATCGTTTAGCCGTATCCAGTTCACGCCCGACCTGATGCCAGCCGACATTACGGGCACGGAGATTATCGAAGAAAACCGCACGACCGGCAGCCGCGAGTTCCGTTTTTTGGAAGGGCCGCTGTTCGCCAACTGTATTCTGGCCGACGAGATCAACCGCACGCCGCCCAAAACGCAGGCGGCTATGCTCGAAGCCATGCAGGAACGGCAGGTGACGGTGGGCCGCGTGCAACATTCGCTGGCCGATCCGTTCTTTGTGCTGGCCACGC
The DNA here is from genome assembly GCA_964541935.1 of uncultured Planctomycetaceae bacterium. GTDB lineage: Bacteria > Planctomycetota > Planctomycetia > Pirellulales > Thermoguttaceae > JAFGTN01. Next base: position 2,325 of record CAZISU010001027.1, read on the forward strand.
AGAACCCCATCGAACAGGAAGGTACCTATCCGCTACCCGAGGCGCAACAGGACCGTTTCATGTTCAAGGTCTACATCCGCTATCCGAATTTTCAGGAAGAAGTGGAAGTGGCCCAGCGGACGACAACCGATGTTTGCGAACAGGTTCAGCCGGTGCTTTCTGCCCGCGAGATCGTCGAGCTACAGCGACTGGTACGCACGGTGCCGGTTTCCGATCACGTTTTCCGCTACACGGTGGCCCTGGCACGCATGACGCGCACGGGCGAGACGGGCGTTCCCGAGTGGGTGGCCCAACAGGTCGCCTGGGGAGCCGGGCCGCGTGCCGTACAGTTTATGATCCTCGGCGGCAAGGCACGAGCACTGCTGGACGGCCGCACGCACGTAAGCTGCCGCGATATCGAATCCCTGGCCAAGCCGGTTTTGCGACACCGCATGGTTTTGAGCTTCACGGCCCAAAGCGAGGGCGTGAGCACCGATGATGTAATTGAGAAGATTGTAAAAGCCACGTCCAGTAAGGAAGATGAGCTG
>CAZISU010001028.1:0-2841 GCA_964541935.1 uncultured Planctomycetaceae bacterium
TCTCCAAGCCGGCGTCGATTATATTATCCTAGACGGACGTAGCGGCGCTACCGGAGCGGCACCGCTGATTTTTAGAGACAATATCTCCGTGCCCACAATCCCCGCTTTGGCACGGGCGCGACAATACCTGGATCGACAAGGTCGCTCTGATGTCACGCTCATCATCACCGGAGGGCTACGAACTCCGGCCGACTTTATTAAGGCCCTGTGTCTGGGGGCCGACGGGATCGCGATTGCCAACGCTGCTATCCAGGCCATCGGCTGTGTTGCAGCCAGGATTTGCAACACCAATAACTGCCCTTCCGGTATTGCCACGCAGCAAGAACATCTCCGTGCTCGCTTGAACGTCGAAGACTCCGCGGCCAGACTCAACAGGTTCCTTGCATCCTCGCTGCAACTAATGAAAGTCATGGCCCGAGCGTGTGGACACACTCATTTGAATCAATTCAATCGAGATGACATTACAACCTGGAAACGGGAAATGGCCAATTTGACGGGCATCAAGTATGCCGGAATCGGTTAGATTTGTAGCGTGCGACTTTTGAAGAGATCTGCTCGGTTATTAGAATTCAAGCATATCGTCTATCTCGCCAATCGCGTCAAAAACCTTCTGATGGGCTTCGTCATCTTCCATGTCATCCACGCTCATCATCCAATGCCGAGCTAGGATTGCGGTGTCAAAATCGTCTACCAACCCATCGCCATTAAAATCACCCTCGGACCAGGTGGCTGCCGTTAGCTTGTGCCAGCCTAAAGCAAGAGCGGCCGCATCAGCGCCGTCGACCGTCCGTCACGATTAGCGTCGCCGGGCAGACTTACGGGCGATTGGCCCACGCATGCAGCAGCTTGAGATGCAACCGAGCTAGTGAGCTGCTGACCGCTCTGATAGTTGGCCGCGAAAAGAGCCAGGTCGCCTAAGCCTACCGTTCCCGAGCCGTCGAAGTCAGCCGCATAGGTATACGGATTTTCGCTGCTGCTGCCCGGCTGTTCACGGTAGGCCGAAGCCCAAAGGGCCAAGTCACCCAATCCGATCCGTCCGTCGTTATCGAGGTCATAATTCACGGTGCCTTGCGACATCTCCGGGGCGGTGGCAACTGTAGCTGACATAGCCGGCGGCGACGTCTGTAGCCAGTTGGCAGCCATGATTGTGGAGTCAATGTCATCCACCCGCCCGTCACTGTTGAAATCGCCCTCGGCCCAGGTGGCTCCGCTTTGCGTTAGCCAATTGGCGGAAACGATCACGGCATCTGCCCGATTCACCGTGCCGTCGCAATTAGCGTCGCCGGGCACGGGATCGAGAACTTGCACGACAACCTCTGCCGTCGAGTCCGGCGATACGTTTTCAGCGGCATCCATGGCAGTAGCAACCACGTTATGCGTGCCAGGCGCAAGCAGACCGATGGTATTGTCGGCCAGTGTCCAAGTGCCGTCAGCGTTGTTCGTGGCGGTGTATGCCGTTCCATCAATGGTCACCTCTACCACGGCCAGATTATCGTCCACGCTTCCACTCAAAGGCGGGGTCGTGTCGGTTGTCGTAATCGCGTTGACACTTACGGCCGGGGCTATCGTATCCTGCACGGCTCCACTTTGCGTGATGACACCCACACTGCCTTCATCGAGTCTCGCACTAGCGATGGTCACCGCGATAGGCGTGGCCAGCGAACCGAGCACGTCGAAATGCAGGTTCACCAGTGTGCCGTCTTGCGCAAAGGGACTGCCGGAAGCCAGACCGATCAGCACCTCGCCGTCGCTGGCCGGATTGAACGCGGTCGCCAAACCGGCGGCCGCCGAGCCAAACTGCACATCCACCAGTAATAGTTCCTCGGCGTCGTAGTTAATAGTCATGTCGACCGAGTTTACGCTTGTGCCCGAACGTTGAATTTCCACCGGCAGCACAACCCGTTGCGATTGGCCGCTTTCCACCACCGCAATGGCCAACGAGGCATCGGCATCGGGCAAGTCGCAAAGCGTGGCCCCGGCGGCCGGAGACGTCCAATTCGCCGAAGGGTCGCCCAGCAGGATAGCCGTGATATCTTGCCCCGTCAAATCGCCGTTCAGATCGGCATAGGTACGCTCGGCGGGCACGAAATCCCAAACGCGGCCCGCACCCGAGAAGGGCACGTCGATCAGACCGACAGATTTTTGCAGGATATATGATGCGTCCAAGGCGCTCACGCCGCCCAGTCGGTCGACGTCGGCCGCAATCGTTTCGTTGGGGGACAATGTCCGCGAACCGGCAACGGCTTGCAACACCAGAGAGGCGTCGTAGGCCGTGATTTCCAGAACGTCATCGCCCTTCGAAGGCGTTAGTGTATAAGCGCCTGTCTGTAGATCTTCAAAAAGAAAGCTCCCGTCGCTCCCGCTGCTGGTCTGATGCGGGCCGACCCCCACCAGATCCAGGTCCGTACCGGGCACGCTCCCACCGCCGTAATAGGAAACCTTCCCAGCCAATGAGTGATAGCCGTTGACGGTGAACGTCCCCTGGCTGATGCTTTCGATGGTCGTGCCGTTGATCTGGGCATTGGAAATCGTAATCGCCGATTGGGAAGTGGCGGCCCCTACCACGTCGAACGTAAGCCGCGCAATGTCGCCGTTGCCGCTCACCGACGTGGAATTGGCCAGCGCGATGTTAAGCGTGTTGACGTTTGGCGCAACGGACTCCAGCGACCAGCCAAACGTCAAATCGCCGCTCGCCACGCTCTGCAATTGTACGACGGACGAGTCGAACGTGATGGTTGCCGAGGCGGCCAACATGCCGTCGACGTTGGAGACTTGCAAAGGCACCACAATGCTTTGGCCGAAATCGGCCGCCGAGTCGGGAATGGAAAGCACCACATCGGT
>CAZISU010001029.1:0-2838 GCA_964541935.1 uncultured Planctomycetaceae bacterium
GAACTATAGCCGAAAACAGTAATTCAGGAAACAATAGTTTTACGAGTTCTTAGTTGGTCCGGCGATTCTACGCATCAAGCCGTGCTCAATGGGCTGGGCGACTCGAGCCTAATGTATCGTTTTATCGATCATGAAGGCTCGAAGGATCCAACAACCGAAGGATGGAAACTCGAACAATGGGGCGCCGGCTCTGGGTCGGGTTCTGCTGTTGACGATGGCGGCGTGGAGGCTTGGCGGTTACAAACAGACGGCCTAGGCCATCGTTATTTGCGAAATCTCGCGCCAGGCTCGGTCTCGTGCATGGAAGACGAGGGCTGGCACAGCAGCATCACGTTGCGAGTGGATACCGTCGCGCTCGACGCCGCCGATTGGCAAGCCCATTTTGAAGTCGTTACGAACGACTGGGCATACGGTCTGATGTTTGGAAGCGACAACGATGGGAATATCCTGCTCCGTAGTTTTTCTGACATGCATTCGCTTGCTAGCGAAGCGGTGCCCTTGGGTGATATTGGCCCGGGATTCCACACCTTCACGCTATCGGCAGACCCCGGCGACGGGCAGTTTATCGACTTGTACGTCGACGGTGAATTCCTCACACAATTGGCAGGAGCAGCTACCGTTGATGCCCAGCCGACCTGGATGAATCGGATTTGTTGGGGAGACACGGATACCGGGGGCTCGGGAATTGATGTCTATTATTCGAATGTTGATGTCCGTTTGGGGCCCCTACGCGGCGAGTTGTTGGGGGATGCAAACAGCGATAGTGTTGTCGACGAGCTGGACGCTGCCGTACTGGCTGCTAATTGGCAAGCGGACGATGCTTGTTGGGCGCAAGGCGATTTCAACAACGACGGAAACGTCGACGAACGGGACGCCACCATCCTGGCCGCCAACTGGCAAAAAACGGTCTGCAATACGGCCTCGGCACCCGAACCATCGACTGTAGTACTGCTGTTCTTGGCTGCAACTTCCCTGTTGGTTGCAAACCCACGGAAATCTTGCTCAATTTCTCAAACTCGATGAAAGAAATCCTTCCATGAAAAAAACATGGCTCCTGGCTCTTGCGATTATCCTGGCTGGCTCAATGTGCCTGGCTGAAAACGCTAAAGACAAACGACGTATCATCTACAACAACGACGGGGAAGGCCCGGTTTTTCCCGTCGTCTTTCTAAACCTTTTGTAATACAATCTTTTAAAAAAACGGATAGTGATAGATTGCATGGCAACCGAATATATGCAGCATATGATATTCAGAATCAATGCTGTGCCGGCAATGGTAATGCTGGCTTTCTTGGTCTGCCTCGGTTCGCTATCGCTGAGGGCACACGCCGACGATCCCGCCCCGCAACGACGCATTCTCTATAACAACGACACAATGTGCATGTTTTACAGAGAGCCGGGGGTAACTCCCGCAAGCATAGAAGCATTTGTTGACAGGGCGGCAGACTCGCAGGTCGATACATATATAATCTGCGCGGCATGCATGGTGTCGTATTTTCCCAGCACCACGGTTGAGTGGCTCGGCGATGGCCGCGAACCACCGCCGGATGGAGTCCTTGCTTATACGACGGCGGCCAATAATATTGAAAATTTGGTCAGCCAGGGGCATGATCCGCTCGGAATAGCGATCAATCGAGCCAAAGAACAAGGTATGGAAGTTTGGCTTAGTTACCGCATGAACGACATCCACGATTACTACTTGTCCGACAGCCTTCTGTTTTCCAGCTTCTGGAAAGACCATCCCGAGTACCGCGTCGGCAATGGCCCCTGGAACGGTGTTGCTTTGAACTATGCCGTGCCCGAGGTGCGACAGCATTATTATGACCGCATTGAAGAGGTCGTTAACCGTTACGGTTCCATGATCGACGGGATAGAACTGGACTTTCAACGGTTTGTGTCGTACTTCCCGGAGGACGAAGCTGAACAGAACATCCCCATTCTCAACGGGTTCGTCGGCGACATCCACTCGTTGATCGACCAACGCAACCAACAACACGGGCTCTCACTAGAACTAAACGCGTGGGTACTGCCGAGTGTCCAGGAGTCGCGGGCCACCGGCCTGGACCCAGTCGCCTGGGCCAATAACGGGTATGTAGATTCCCTTACCGCCTCGCGGTATCTCTATAATGATGAAGCGTTTCTGGATCCTGATGGTTACAAAGCAGCGATTTCCCCAAACATTCCGGTCTACGGAGCCATGGATTGGAGGCGAAAAGCCGAGCAGCCCATGACTCCGGCCGACTACCGTGTCGAGACGGGCGAATTGCAGCGTTGCGGAAGCGATGGGGCCTATCTGTTCAACTACTGGGACTTCACTTCGCCCGGGTATATTGCAGCGCTCGACGAACTTGGCAATCGAAGTCTGAGATACCATATCGTCGATCATAAAGATGAGGGCGATCCGACATACGAAGGCTGGAGACTCAACGAGTGGGGAAGTGGAGTTGGGTCAAGTACGCCAATCATCGACGGAGGCGTGGACGCCCGGCGGCTGCAAACTGATGGCAGTGCTTACCGATATACGTATTTGCTCTCGCCAGGCTCGGTGTCGTGCATGGAGAACGAGGGATGGCATGGCAGTATCACATTGCGAGTTGGTACAGTCGGACTCGATCCTGACGATTGGCAGGCTCATTTTGAAGTCGCGACGGACGACTGGGCATACACTCTGCTGTTTGGAACTGACAGCGAAGGAGATATTATACTCCGAAGCCTATCCGATATGGTGACGCTGGCTAGTGAGGAGGTGCTTCTAGGTGATATTGGCCCGGGATACCACACTTTTTATAATGGCCTGGGAAATTAGGGCGCGTCAATAAGGTGAATTCGCAGAAGGTC
>CAZISU010001030.1:0-2834 GCA_964541935.1 uncultured Planctomycetaceae bacterium
TGCTCTACGTGCTCGACGAACCCACCATCGGCTTGCACCCTCGCGACAACGGCCGCTTATTGACCGCCTTGCATCGCCTGCGAGACCTGGGCAACACGCTGCTGCTGGTTGAACACGACCGCGAGGTCATCGCCGGCGCCGATACGTTGCTCGACTTCGGACCGGCAGCCGGACGCGGTGGCGGAGAGGTCGTGGCCCGCGGCACGCCCCAACAAGTGGCCAAGCAGCGCGGCTCGGTAACCGGTCCCTATCTGTCGGGCAAGAAGGCCATCCCCGTGCCGACTAACCGTCGCATGGAATCGTTCGACGCCGAGTTCCGCAAGAAAACGCCCAAATGGCCCTCGGCACCGGCCGGCGGTTGGCTGGACGTTGTGGGCGCGCGTCATCACAACCTCAAGAACATTGATATTTCCATCCCCCTGGGCACCTTCACCGTGGTAACCGGCACCAGCGGCAGCGGGAAAAGCTCGCTGGTGAACGACATTTTGCACGCCTCGCTGGCCCGCACCTTGCACCGTGCCAAGGGCTTCGCCGGCGCGCACGACCTCTTGCGCGGCGTCGAGCAAATCAACAAGGTGATCCGCGTCGACCAGCAGCCGCTGGGCCAAACGCCCACCTCGAACCCGGCCACCTTTACCGGCGTATTCGAACTGATCCGCGCATTGTTTGCACAATTGCCCGAGGCCAAACTGCGGGGCTATTCCCAGCGCCGTTTCAGTTTCAACGTGCCCGGCGGACGTTGCGAAAAGTGCGAAGGCAACGGTCAGCTCAAAATCGAAATGCACTTTCTGCCCGATGTTTGGGTTGAGTGCGACACTTGCGCCGGCAAGCGTTACAACCCCGAGACCCTGGGCGTGCGTTTTCACGGCCAATCCATCGCCGACGTCTTGGAAATGTCCTGTGCCGAAGCGGCCAAGCTTTTCGAACACATACCCAAAATCCGCCGCATCCTGCAAACTCTTTGCGACGTGGGACTCGACTACCTTACGCTCGGTCAGCCGGCGCCCACGCTCTCAGGCGGCGAGGCCCAACGCGTCAAGTTGGCCGCCGAGCTTTCGCGTCCGGATACTGGTCAAACGCTATATTTGCTCGACGAGCCGACCACGGGCTTGCATTTCGAGGATCTGGCCCGCCTGCTCGATGTCCTCAACCGCCTGGTTGACTTGGGCAACACGGTCGTGGTTATCGAACACAATTTGGACGTGGTGAAAACGGCCGACTGGCTCATCGACCTGGGGCCGGAAGCGGGCGAAGAGGGCGGCCATCTGGTCGTGACCGGCACGCCCGAGGATGTTGTGGCTCATTCGCGGCGTTACAATCGCACCGCCAAGAACCGCCGCCAGTCGATGTTGCGTTCGCACACCGGCGAAGCCCTCGATGCGGTCATTGCGGCCGACCCGCACCAAGAGCGCAAGCCCTACGACTTCGAGGCCGAGCGGGTTAAACGCGAAAGCGACATGGACATTACCGAGGTCGGACGCGAGGCCAAAATGCCCTGGCAGGCCGACGGCCGTACCTGGCACACCAAAACCCGCACCGCGCGCAACGGCAACGAATGCCGCTGGGCAGGCAAGATCCTGGCCGAGGTCGTCGACCGCATCGAGCAGTCCGATCTCTTCAGTGCGGTCAACTGGTCGGAGCAGACGCTTGTAGAGATCCGCGCCGCCAAAAAATCGCAAGGCTGGTTCTTCCACGCCCTAACGGCCGAAGAGTGGCTCTTGAAGCTGAAGTTTCACGTGCCCCTCCACACGTTCAACAAGCAGGAGATTGTCGAGCGGTTGGGGCTTATGCCGTTGAACGACATGCCGGATTTGCCGCTTTACGGGACGGAAAACCGCACCAAGTGCCACACCGTACACGGCAACTGGCAGGAAATCGAGCTGCGCTTGCACGACTACAAGGAAATCGACCGCCCCGAATTTTGGGCGTTTGTAGACGAGGCCGTGGCCGGGTTCGGACAATTTGTCAACCGCGTTACCACCAAGCCCGAAGACGCCATGCCCTGGAAAGTCTTGGGCAAAAAGTGGCACCTCATGCGCAAGGGGTTCTATCGCAACCCCAAGGTCCAATGGGAGGTCAGCCTCTTGGAGCAGGTCTTCGACTTGCTGGCCGAACTGGCCCCCGACGCGCGGTTCGAATGGACCAACAAGCAGATGGTGAACGTCTATTTGCCCGGCCGCAAGGTGTCCTGGGCGAGCGTACGCACGAAGAAGCCCGACGCCGTGCATGTACACTTCAGTGGCCCGCCCGGACGTTTCCCCTTCGGACGTGTGGCCGAGTTGGGCCGCGATCCCAACCTGCGGGCAATCCGCCGCGGCTTCGATATTATCACGTTCCAATTCCGCACCCCGCGCGATATTAATCGCAACGGCTTGGTCGAGTTCCTCGAAGAACACCTGGCCGCTTGCCGCGAAGAACAATAATCAACTATTAACAACCCTCGTCGACTTCCCATGTCCGAACCACTCGTATCGCCTAGATTCATCTTCCGTTTCTCGCTGCCCTGCCGGCATCGGGCTCGGCTGTGGACGGCCAAGGGCGCCGGCCTCGACGAGAACTGCCGCCTGGTCGGTCTGGGCGAATTGGAACACCCGGGCCGCATGCCCGACTTCCGCGCCGCCTGGAGCGATGCTGGGCTGGCCTTTTCGGTCTTGGTCGAGGGCAAGCAGCAGCCGCCTTGGTGTAACGAGGCTCGTCCGGCCGACAGCGACGGATTGCAAATCTGGATCGACACCCGCAACGTACAGAACATACACCGCGCCGGCCGCTTCTGCCACCGCCTGGCCTTCCTGCCCAGCGGCGCAGAAGCCAAAGCCTCCGACCCGGTGGCCGCC
>CAZISU010001031.1:0-2831 GCA_964541935.1 uncultured Planctomycetaceae bacterium
GTGCGTCCAAGTACCTTCTTGGTGAGCGTTAGAGTTGCCAGGCTTTCCTCCGTATTCAGGCGCGCTTTCTCGATCTCCCGAGGAAGCAGTGACTCGACGGCCGCGAGTTTCGCCTCGGCAAGACTCAGTTCGGCCTTCCGCTGAGACACCATGGCCTCCAGGTCGGCTTTTTCCAGTTCCGCAACGACCTGGCCTTTGGCCACTTTGTCGCCGATGTTGGCCAACAGACGTTCCACCTTCCCGGAGATGCGCGCACCGACGCGAACTTCGGCTCCGATCTGCGGCTGCACCGCCCCAGTGGCGAGCACCGACGAGGCGAAGTCGCGCCGCGCGACCTTCTCGGTCGCCGGCAAGGCATCGACATCGGCGGCTGTTGCCAGCGGCCAGAACCACCAAGCCGCCGCGGCTACACTTCCTAACATGAGCGCAAGCGAGATCAGCTGCCGGCGATGCTTCTTCTTGCGTCGCACCGCGGCGCGGGCTGACGAAGGCGAAGAGGAGGACGTGCTCTTATTCAACAATGCCGTGCTCCCCTTGCTGCTGGACCGATTGGCGGTCTGATCCCGTACAGTCGCCTTCCCGATGCGCGCGTGGTCTGTGGCTGCTGTGCTCATTGAATGATTCCCCGAGGTTTTTCGTTCCATTTTCATCGTTCCTTGGCCGACCGATCCGCCTGCTGTCTCAGCACCTGCCCCATTCCTCGCCCCAAGCCCCTGCCCGACATGGGAGGATTGGGAGTACATCCGATGCGGCGGCCAAGAATCTCAAAAAGCCTAGCCTGCTGGTCGGCCGTGAGGATCTGCTTCTCGGCCAAGAGGTGGTCGACCACCCGGCCTTGAATCGCCCGCTTGGTGGCCAGGATTTCATCCTGCTTCGCGCGGATGGCCTCCCGGTCGGGCTCCTCGGCGGCGATCATCTCGATCACCTCGGGCCGCGTGCGATCAACCTGTTGGCAGAGTTCGACCAACGCCGCCTGAAATTCTCGCAAACGAGGCTCGATCTCGGCCCACTGTGTGGGGCTCACTTGCAGTTCGCGGTGCAATGGACACCAGATCGCCGGTCGCTCGTCGGGCTGATCCTCGCTGCGGGACGGCCACGCATGGGCAACCCACACTGCGACGAAGGCGATGTTGATCGCAACCGAAACGACGATCAAATATGGTGCGGCTTTTCTCAACATTTCAGCGTTCCTCAACGTCGTTGTCTAAAGTCAGTGCTAAATATGTCTCGGCTAGGGAGTTGCCGCCGGGCTCGACGAGCCGGTGCAACCCCGATTCGGCCAGTGGATCGGCCGTTCCGACCGCAACGGATTGACCGTCGCTCGGCCACGTATCGAAACCGAGAAAACCGCCCAACAAAAGACCAACCGTCAGCGCCACAACTACCCCTAAAGTTGCACGAACGCGGCACACCAATTGGGTGCCACCGGCGGTTTGCCAGCTTGTGTTTTGTGCGTAATCCGATTCCTCTCGTGCCCGCGCAATAACTCTTGCGGCGAATCCTTTGGGGGCCGGGGGCGTTGTGGCAGAAGCCAGCAACTCGCGCAAACGTCGCATCCGGTCGAGTTCCCGCCGGCAGGCATCACAACTGTTCAAGTGAGCTTCGAGCCTCTCCCGCGCGGAAGACGTAAGTTCCTCCCCGCAATAGAGATCGAGCTTCTGCTGAATGTCGCGACAACACATGGTTTTTCCCTTTCATAAGATATAAACGGCTGAGTCACGAAAAACCCCCGTGAAAAATTGCCGAATTCCCTGAGTATTGGAGAGACGCTCTGCGATTGCCGCTCTGCGAAAGATTCGAGTTTTGCTAGAGTTTCCGGACGTCACAGCTCTTCGAGCAACCGGCCGAGACGCTCCTGCAGGGCGGCTCGGCCGCGAGCCAGCAGCCTCTCCACCGCCTTGGCTGTCACCTGCATCGCGTCGGCGATCTCGCGAGTGCTCAGCCCCTCGTAGTAACGAAGCACCACCGCCGACCGCTGTTTCGGTGGGAGACATGCGACCGCTTGCTGTACCGCATGGGATCGTTCGCCAAGGGACGCTTGCTCGTCGGCAGCCGCGGTTGGCCCGATGACGAGGGAGAGATCCACTGCGGTTGTCGGACGCCCTTTCCGCAAGTAGTCCAAGCACAAACGCACGACGACGCGGTACAGATATGTCCGAAACTTTGCCGTGGGCCGATAGTGACCGGCTGCTCGGAAGATACGTAGAAAGGCTTCCTGAGCAAGATCTTCCGCCGCCTGATAATCCCCCACCATACGGTAAGCAGTCCGCCAAGCTGTCTGTTGGTGTCGCATGACCAGTTGCTCGAACGCCGCCCAATCCCCCTGAGTAACCGCCAGCATTAGGGATTCATCGGAGAAACTAGACATTGTTACATCTCGCGGCATAGCACAAAATCGTTTAACAATCTGTTCTCGTCAAAATACCATATTCGGCGGATTCGTTGAAGCATTCGCGTGGAGGTAGCCGTTCAAGCCCCGCCCTGGCGTCTGTCGAGCCGGTCAGGCTATCATTCTACGGAATGACGCGCTAACGCAGGTTCCCGCTCTCCATCGAGCTAGGCACGCACTTGGTGGGATCAACCATAAATATCCTCAACCACGAAATCCAGCCCCAACTTCTCCAGCGTTTCTTTCTTGGGAATACCCGTCTCGGTGTCCCACCCAATGGCTTCTAGGTATTCTTTCACCTGCGTGTCCATATCGACGGTGACGCCTTGCAGCGGGCCTGATTCCAGTGGCGGGTTGCCTAACATGCGGCCCGGGACGTGAAAGTCTATGTTTTTCATGCCTTCGCGAAGATTGAAGGCGATTCGCAGTGTGGCCATGCGAC
>CAZISU010001032.1:0-2829 GCA_964541935.1 uncultured Planctomycetaceae bacterium
GACCTTCTGCGAATTCACCTTATTGACGCGCCCTAATTTCCCAGGCCATTATAGTTGGAGACATGGGGAGTAAGGCGGAATAACTGGGATAGGAGTTAGGAGCAGCGGTGGACGGTGCCCCGTGCCGCGATTGATCTTGGGCGTTTGGATCCCTGATGTTTCATTAAATCACACGCTTTTTGAGATGTACCATTAAACCACCCTTATTTGAGACATCTCAAATGTGTTGAAAATGGCCGTGCAAGCAATCTGACCTGGGTGCAATGCGGCTCCATCTTTGGCGGCGTCGAAGTCATCAACCATGTTATCGATGTACATGAAGGGGAAGAACACTAATTCCCACTAATCAGGAAAAGCAGTGAGAAAGCATCATTCGATTAGCGTTAATTAGCGTTCCCCTTTTTTTATAATCCTCGTAGGCCGGGTCGTGACGGTGTGGCAAGCCGCGCGGTGGCCCACCAGTCGATGTGTTTGTAGTTGTCGTCGACCGTATAATCCCGCAGGCGCTCGCTACTTTTCCGACCGCTGCTTGGCATGTGCCCGGAACGCCTTCTCAAACGCCGCGTAGATGTGGGCAGGGTCGGCGTGGCCCATCTTTGGTTCGTTGATGACTTGCTTCTTGCCGCGCAGTTGATTGTAGGCGGCGTAGCAAGTGGTGGCCGGACATGTATTGTCGATGAAGCCCACGCTCATGACGGCGTCGGCCTTTGCGCGGGTGGCGAAGTTCACGCAGTCGATGTATCGGGTCGCTTGCAGAATCTTGGCGTCGGGTTTTCCGTCGGCGCCGTTGGGGACGATCTTGGGCCAGCCGGCGACACGGCCGACCGACGCGGCCGCGTGATCGCACATGGCAGGCACGCCGCTGGCGATGAACGTGACTCGCTCGTCAAGCCCGGCGGCTGCCAGGGCCTGGGCGCCGCCTTGGCTTTGACCGGAGACGATCAGCGTCTTGCCGTCCCACTGGGGCTGCGCGGTTAGGAAGTCGAGGGCTCGCATTAGACGCAGGAACATGCCGACGAAGTAGACCTTCTCGCGACTCTCGCGTCCACGCAAAGGATAGCCCCGCAAATCCGTCTTGCTTCTATTCACATAGTAGCTTTTCGGGTTCCCATTGGGGATGCCGTGGGCGTTGATGTCCATCGAAAGCATATTGAACTGCTCGGCCTTCTTCGCGTTGCCTAGGCTCGAAGAAGCCCAGCCGGCACCGTGGACCCAAAGCACAATCGGAAGGCTCTTGGGCTTGGCGTCCTTGGGCCGTCCAAAATAACCCGAAACCGGAGCACCGCCCGGGCAGTTGACTTGCACGTCGAAGCATTCCATGGCGACGCTACCCGAGTCGACCGGTGTCAGCTTCGACTCCATGGGCATCGCGGCCAGTTTCTTTTTCTGCCCGGCCCAAAACTCGTCGAAATCGTCGGGCACCGGCAGGCTCATCTGGATCTCTTCGGGCGAAATGGCCGCTCCGGCCATGGCCGTGACGGGTTTGCCAATGACGGGCTTGTAGGAAACTTTGCATCGCAAGAAGCCGGGCTTTGTCATACGACCCACAACAACCGCCGGCTCTGGGCCGAGTTCGACCATGCCCTGGCCAAGTGTGTTCATGCCGTTTTCGCTGAGCACGTACTGAACCATACCGGCGGTGAGCGGCTTTGCATCGGACGTGACACTGACGAGGAACTTCACCTCGTCGCCGATCTTATAAACGGCGTCACTACGCTCGGTGTTGACGTCGAGTTTAACCGACGCGGCCGCTGCAATTGCGGGTAGAAGCAGCCAGACAAGAGTGATTGTGAACAGACGCGAAGATGGTTTCGAAAACATGGCGAGGATCCTGGTGAGGGGTTGTGAGGCAGGAACGTTTCTGGATATTTCAACGGATCCGGATTATTCGCGAATCTCTACTAAGCGCAAGCGAAAAGCCGTTTTCCCTCGCTTGCGCTTCGGGTTAGAGTTCCATGCGACGCAAATAAATGCCCACGAATCACCCGGGCAAACGGGGCATTTCTTATTGAAATTCTACCCTAATATAAGCGTTCCGCCAAGTCAATCACACCGACGATCAAAGCAAATACCGGGCCTTGATCTCTAGGTAGCGGTTTACTAGTGGGGCTGTCATTGTTTCGGGGAAGACGTCTAGGGATAGCACGCCTTTGCCTTCCAGGCCGGTTATTACCTGTTTTAGCCAGGAGAGGATATCGGTTTGGATTAAGACGATTACGCGGCGTTTATGAAACTGCTGGGCGAGGCGAGCGAGTGGCGATGCGTCTTTTGCCATAATGCATTATTCCCAATCATTTTCACATGGTCGTTTGGACGCACGGCGACTGTTACCTGGGCCGCTGGATGCAGTGGCTAATGACGTCGATCGCCCGACACTCACACCCGGCCACGTTGCCCGCCGGAAGGATTGGCTGGAATGGGTGAACGAACCGCAAACGGAAGTGGAGCTGCAGGCATTGCACCAAAGCATCATCCGAGGCCGGCCCTTCGGCTCGGGCTCGTGGCAACGCCGCACGGCCAAAAGGCTGGGGCTCGAATCGTTAATGCGTGCCCGCGGGCGGCCGAAGAAGGATACAATAAAGTAGAATGTCCCCTTTGTTTTCTTGCTGGTTGATATAACTCCTCCCTGGAACCAGTTTACTCCGCTTTGGAGACGATATTGATCTAATAGACAGATTCTTTTCTGTAGCTCACCTTGCATGTCTATCTCCTTTCCGTTTGCGTCTTTCGGATTCTCCAATCACAACTGCCGTTAAGCAGATGGTAAATAGTACACTAGTGCTTTGTCAAGTTATAATTTTGGGGTAGAGCGATTTAAGTTTTTTCCTG
>CAZISU010001033.1:0-2828 GCA_964541935.1 uncultured Planctomycetaceae bacterium
CGCCGCTTAATAACTTTGTCAAAAACTTAACGATCTTTGAGGTTAGTAGTATAGGGGATCAACTCTCGCCCCTTGACGGAGATCACCAGCCGCTGTCTCTTGCGTGCCTTGAAGCGATAGCGGTTCACTTCGCCGGAGGCGATTTGACCGTTCAAGGTGCAAGGCACGCTGATGCGGTTTTCCACTTCCTCGTTCGGTCGCTTGCGCAGCGCGAATTGCTCCTTGCCGAGCACTTGAGTGGGGCACGTTTTCATCGGCTTGCGGGCGACTTCCGGCTGTTGGCCGACATAGAAGACCAAGGGGTTTGTCACGCCGCGCTGGGTCAAGAGCCGTATTTCCCGCGCGCCAGGCTCGGCGTCGGGAGCGACCGTTACCTCGACTAAGGCGATGTCGGAAATCGCGGCGCAGGCCGGTCGTCTAACAAAATCGCCCAGTCGCTTCTCAATCCGTGCAATGAGCGCGCGTGTTTCTTTGTTCTGTGGCAGGGACTTATTTCTGACTTTATTCTTGGGCTTATTCCGGCCCGCATTTTTTCTCTTGTTTTTGCCCTTGGCATTCTTCGCCCTGGCGGACTTGGGCGCATTTGGCCTTAACTCCCTAAGCTGTTCCCTCAGTAGCGTCATCTCCTGGTTGCCCAGTTTCTTATTATACTCCGTCAATTTGGCTGAGACACCCTCGCCGCTGACCACCGCGCCATGGGTGCCGACGAGCCGCTGTCCGCCCAGTTTAACCTGAACGGTCGTGTCTTGCTGAGCGCCGGCGGGGTAAACGAATCCAATATACGGTTTCGCTTGCCCACGCGCCGAGGATGCCACCGCCAGCAACGCGACCAGCCCGCACATCGGGAGCCACAATAATCTGCTCATGAGCCACTCTCTCGTCTTTCTACATAATTTCCGTGAGGAGTCCGGCCGACTTCGCGCCTTCCTTTGCCGTCGGCAGCACGTGGGCCTCCAAGCCCAAGGGATGGGGCAACTGTGCATTTGGGTCGATGCCGGCAAGCTGGTAGATGCTGCCTAGCAGGTCCACGGGATAGACGGGCCTTTCCTTGACCACTTCGCCTTTCTCGTCCGACGAGCCGACCACATGGCCGCCCTTGAATCCACCGCCGGCCACCAGCACGCTGAAGACCTTGCCGTAATGGTTGCGCCCGCCGTTCCAGGGCGGTTGCCAGTCGACCTTGGGGCCTCGGCCGAACTCGCCGCAGCACCACACCAAGGTGCTATCGAGCAGGCCATGATCGCTCAGATCCTTAAGCAGCGTCGCCAGCCCTTGGTCAAGTTGCGGGCATTGTCGCCGCATGGTTTGGAAGTGTCCCTTGTGCGTGTCCCATCCTCCGGGGTAGTTGATCGTGATATAGGGGACGCCCGCCTCGACCATCCGTCTTGCTGCCAGGCATTCTTGCCCGAACGTGTGGCGGCCGTAAAGATCTCTCAACTTCGCGTCCTCCTTGGAGAGATCGAAGACCTCTCGACCACTGCCCAGGATGAGCTCGTAGGCCTGCGACTTGGCCTCCTCCGCGGCGGCCATTTGTGGACTGGCGGCCATCGTTCGGCCCATGGTGTTGAGTTTGCCGAGCAAGTTCCGCCGGGTTTTCTGGCGTTCGTCGGTAATTCCCCGGGCAATGATGCCTTCCACCTCGAAGCGACTCGCGCTGGGGTTACCGCCGGTGGCGAAGGGTTTATATTTGGGGCCTAGAAATCCCTCTTCAGAGAACCGTCCCGCCGCTTTTGTGAGCACCACATAGGGTGGGATCAATCCTTTGTATTGCGGGCTTTTGAAGAGCGCGACCACGGCCCCAACGCTCGGATACGCCAGCCGTTCGCCGGTCGCGTGTCCAGTCTGCATCAGGTAGGCCGCCGTCTCGTGGCCGTTGATGCCGTGGGTCATACTGCGGATCAAGGAGAACTTGTCGGCCTGCTGGGCCAGTTTGGGGAAGAGAGCGCCAAGTCGGATGCCATCGACATTGGTGTCGACCACGTTACCGAAATCGCCCATGTACGCACGGCCCGATTCCGGCTTCGGATCCCAGGTGTCGTTGTGCGACATGCCGCCCCACAGAAAGATCTGAATAACCGACTTGGCCTTGGTTGTGCGGGTTAGCTTTTGGGATCCGGCCTCGGCGGCCATGACGTTTGCGCCGAGACGATTGGCCAAAAGCGTGCCCGCTGCGCCACACAGGCCCCGACGCATGGCCTCGCGACGGGAGACGCGCACAGGATTGTTGGAACTGTCGTTTGGGCTCATATTTTCATGCTCCTTGTTCGATTGCCGAGCGGACTCGCGGTTCGCTATGCTGGTTTGGCGGGTGCCTCGACAATCAATGTCGGTAAAGGAACTCCGGGCTGTTGATCAATGTCCAGGAAATGTCGATTGCCGCCTCGCGTCTGGAGCGAGTCGACTTGACGAACTCCAATATGATCTCGAATTCTTCTTGCGTTGGGCTGCGCGAAAGAATTGTCAAATACAGAGTATTCACGATTTGCGCCGGCGGCTGACGGGACGTGAAAATCGCCTTCAACGCGGGCCCCTGTTCCAGCTTTCGTTGGATGTGGCTCGAATTCAACATGTGCAGCCATTGAGCGGGGACCGGCTTGTTGTCGCGTTCGTTCGTCATGCCCGTCGCCCGCGCCGAACGACCGAAGAGGGCCAAAAACGGGCTGGTGATGCTGCCGTCGGCCAGGGCGATCGCCGGCTGATCTTGTGGGATATAGGTGAATGGTTCGGGGATGGCGCTGGTATAAAGATCCGTGGTTCCGGTGATCTTGTTGACGGCGTCGATCAACACCTCGGCCTCTAACCGCCGCAAGGGGTAGGAGGCGAAATTG
>CAZISU010001034.1:0-2827 GCA_964541935.1 uncultured Planctomycetaceae bacterium
CGCCTGGGAGAACGCCTCGCGGCTCTTTCTCGAGCAGGAAAAACACGCCGACACAAGTCACTACCCCGGCCAGCACCAAAATAGCAAGCAAGCGGACGTTTAACGAGAAGCCATCGTTCTTCATCGGATATAACCTAGCGCGGGTTGAACCCACAAGGACTTTTAAAATAGAGCACGAAACGTGCGCGAAAATTTCGTCGTAAAACTCTAAGAGAGTTAAATGTATATACTTACAAGCATTATTGCACCGAAAAACTTCTTTGCCAAGGAGTCCGGAAGCCGGCAAAACGTGCTTATTCACACGCAAGCTACAGACCGACAAACCCGCATACAGGTAGATAACTTCACTTAGTTTGCGAGGATTATAGCTTAAATTACCAGTACCAACATAGCCTTTACGTCGAAATGCATAACTTCCTGATATAACACCACTATAAGTGTGATGTCATCAAACTCTACGGAAGGGGTTTTTTAAGAACAACTGTTTAACGCTTGACTTACCGTAAAGTTGTACTGATAGTAGGGATAATACTATCGATGCATTTAGGCGGAGCATTTCACTCTAATGTTTTACCTCTCAAATGCCTCGTGCATCCTAACCTGATGAATAATCCCCGCTTTGGCGTTGCTACGGAGGAGTAAAAATGGCCGACAAACGGCATCTCGTAATAGCATTTTTGGTTATCGCAACAATCTACGGCTGCGGCACATTCTCGCCCCTGGGCGGGCAGGCAGTTGCCGACACTTGGTTTGGCATCCAGGGTAGCATCAGCGGTGACACATATCTCGTCGGACAACGTTTTGGTGACGGCGTTCCCGGCTCTCAGGACGATGTCGGCAGCGTGCATGTGTTTGTCCGTGAAGATGCCACGTCCTGGCCCGAAACAACAACTCTTGAAAGTCTCCTCGAACCAGAAAGCCTTACGATTGGTGCCGAGTTCGGTGGCGGAGCCGTACTGATCGACGGCGATACGGCCGTTGTGGGTGCATATCGCAACACTGTCGACGAAGCAGCCCAGGCAGGAAACGCCTTTGTTTTCACGCGTAGCGGATCAACCTGGACGCCACAAACCGTTCTGGAAATGCCCGGCGGCGCGACTGCCAACGCTCGATTCGGGGCGGCCGGCGACATCGACGGCAATCGACTCCTGCTTTCGGCAGCGGGTACGGGAAATGCCTATGTTTTCACCAAATCCGGCGAGAATTGGGATTCCGGCGTTGAGCTATCCGGCGGAACCATCGGAAACCCCATCGGCGTGGCGATTGATGGTAATCTAGCGGCTGTAGGTAATTATGGAAGCAATCCACATGTGGATCTGTGGCGATACAATCAGACCTCCGACTCCTGGGACTTCGAGTCCGCCATCGCCAATCCCGGCGCGGCTGACAATCTCTTAGGAACCTCTATAGACATCTCGGGCAACACCATGGTTGTCTCAGCTCGTCAAGAAATGGTCGACGGATCAGCTCATGCCGGAGCGGTTTATATTTACGGATATGCCGACGAAAGTTGGACACTTCAGCAAACCATCGAGAATCCAGATCCCGCCGTGAACGACGAATTCGGCTACGACGTGGCCATCGAAGGCAACCGACTGGCAATTGGTGCTCCACGTGACGACACGAACGAAACCGATGCCGGCCTGACCTACCTCTTCGAGCTTACCGGCTCGACATGGGCACTGGCCGAAACCTATTCCCCCGAAACACCCGAGGCTGGAAAATGGTTCGGCGAGATTGTCGACATGTCTGGTGACGTGCTTCTTGCCGGCGGTCCCGGACGCTCGGCCGACCCGATCGGCAGCGGCGACGCGTTCTGGTTCGAAATGGACAGTATTCCAGTCGATCCGGATATCCCCGGCGACGCCAACCGCGACGGCACGGTAAACGTACTCGACGCCGAAATTTTGGCCTCAAACTGGATGGGGGGAGGAAACCCCACTTGGGCCGAAGGTGATTTCAACGACGATGGGCTGGTAAACGAAATCGACGCCACCATCATGTCAGCAAATTGGCAAGCAGGCCCAATTACGTCCTCTACTGTTCCAGAGCCAGGCACACTCGCTTTATTGCTGGGGCTCGCTTCAGTGGCCCTACTATTTCGGCGAAAATAGTGCAGCCAGTACCGCAAAAATAGCAGATCCCGACAATCAGGATGCAAAATCCGGGATCTCTGCTTTTGTTTGCCAGACGACCGTAAGTAGCGTCTGTATCACGCCTTACGGAGAATCTCTTTTCTCCGCGGTCGGGTTTTTGTAATTTTTCTTGCCTAGAACATCGGATTAGTGCATGTTTTTGAGCTACCTTTCTAAGAGGTAACTCAACAACCTTCCAGTATGGAGTTCACCCAATCAGGGGAATTCGCTCTACTGGAGTCGTATTTTATCCTTCGATTTTACAAGGAGTATCACGTGGCCGAATCAGCCGACAAACCCACCAATGAAGAACAGGAAGCCGCAACAAGCACTCCCGAGGAGCAAAAAGCTCCGGCCCAAGCCCAGCAGCAACCTGCTCAAGCCCAACAACGACAGCAGATTCAAATTGACGACACAAATGCAAATGTCGCCTATGCAAATTTCTGCCGCGTAACCGGAACGCCCGAGGAATTGATCATCGATTTCGGGCTAAACCCGCAGCCGTTTGGCGTGCCCACCAGCCCGATTCCGATCAACCAGCGTCTGATTGTCAACTTTTACACGGCCAAGCGCATGCTGCACGCCCTGCAATTGACAATCCAGCGTCAGGAAGCCACCTTCGGCGTCCTCGAGACCGACGTCCAGAAACGGGTCATGCCTGGCGTAGCACGTCAAGCAGCCCAGCAGCAGCC
>CAZISU010001035.1:0-2827 GCA_964541935.1 uncultured Planctomycetaceae bacterium
ACTTGGCGGCCGGGTGGTAGATCTTTTAGGAGGCGGTCGGATTCGGCGAGCGGGTAGTAGTGTCCTTTTGTTTGTTCGGCTGCTTGTCGCATGGCGGGTTCGTCCATGCGTAGGTTTTCAAATTCTCCGACGGGGGCAGCGACTTGGAAATCGACGGCGGGTGCTTGATCTTGGACCTCGGGGCTGGAAAGCCAAGCGTGGTATTGACCGGTGGCGGCGGCCGGTAGTATGCCCTCGAAGATTCCTTGCGAGTGGCCGCGACGGAGTTTCAGCGAGCGGGTTTGGCGGCCTTGCTGCTCGACGACCACGGTGGCGCCTTGGTCGTTGGCCGGTGCGTGGCGGGGGTCGGAGAAACGTAGGCGAAAGCGGATCGGTTGGCCTTGGCGATATTCGCGGCGGTCGGTGGAAAGCACGACGGAACCTTCGCCGCCGAAGAGTTTCGAGCGGCTGAGGTAGCGGATCATTTGCACCCAATAGCGGGCGAAGAAGGTGTCGCCGGCGCGCCAGCGCCATCGCCAAGTTTCGTCGGTGGCGTGGAAGAGGACCTTGCCGGCGCCGACGTATTGCAGGGATATTACGGGCAGTGGGCGGCCGTCGGGACCGGCTCGGCTAGGGTTGACGGCCAGGACGCGCGTGCCCATTTTTGGTTCGGGTGTTTCCAACATCCAGTACAAGGGCGGCAGGTTCTGCCAGATTTCCATGGTTTCGTTGGGCGTGTCGCCGAGTTGCATGGCTGGGTTGGCAAGGCCCAGGTCGGTGGGACGGGGCTGGAAGCCGTCGGTGATGGTTTGGTCGGCCAGGGGGGCGCGGATGCTGTTGAGCTTGACGGGCATAAGCGGGGCCAGCGGGGTGTCGCGGAAGCCCTGGGGCATGTGTCGGGGGCCGGCGATGAGGATCAGGGCTCCGCCCTTGGCGGGCTGGGACACGAATTCTACCAGGTTTTTCATGGCCGAGGGGCCCAATCGTCGCGGGTCGACGTCGCCGACGATGATTACGTCGTAGGAGAAGAGTTCTTCACGACGGACGGGGAAGACGCGGAGGGCCGTGGCGTCTTGTTCGGCCGATTTCACGTCGGCGTCTTGCAGGACCGTGTTGAGTTCGATCGTGTTGTCGCGAGCCAGCATGTTTCGCATGTAGCGGAACTCGTAGTTTGGATAGCCGGCTACCAAGAGCACACGGATCTTTTCCTTGCGGACGCGGACGGTACGCTCTTGTGAGTTGTTGTCGGTTTGCAGTTCACCTTCGAGCGGTAGAACTTCGACGCGGTAGCGGAACTCGCCCTCTTGCTTGGGGCGGTAGCGGAGCCGCACCTGTTGGGTTTTGCCTTGGCCTTGGATTTTGATTTTTTTGTGGGCCAGAACCTCGGGTTTGCCCTGCTGTTTGAGTTGGACTTCGACCTCGCGGTTCTCGAATCCGGTGCCGGCGAGCTTGATCTCGAAGGAGACAATATCGTCGACGAAGACGACTTCGTCGACCAGCAGGTCGGTGAGCTTGAGGTCGCGGAGCGGACGGCGGTCGCCGGTTCCCACGATGAAAAGCGGTACGCCTCGGCGTCGCGCGGCGGCGGACGCTTCGGCCAGCGAGGGGCCTTCGGTGTTTATGCCGTCGCTCAAGAGGATGATGGCGGCGGGTACGTTTCCGCGCAGGTCTTTGAGCACGCCTTCGACGCCGGCGCCGAGGCGGGAGGACGTTGCAGTGGGTTTTAGGTTGCGGATGCCTTGGATAATATCGTCGAAGCGGCTGCTTTGTTCGGCGTCCATATCGGTGGCCGCATCGGAGTTTGCTTGACGGTCGATTTTCGTTGCGGTGAGCGTATAGAAACGCAGCTTGTGCTCGTCGCTAATTCCGCGTGGGAGGGCCGCATTGCTGCGAAGTAAGACGCTTTTGGCCAGATTTAGGCGGCTTATGCTCTTGTCGAGGCCGCATTTTTCAAGCCGGCGGCTGAGGTCTTGGGCGGTTTTCTCGTCGTAGCGGTCGACGATGCTCATGCTTTGCGAGTCGTCGATGAGTACGGCCACAAAGGGCAAGCCGGTGCGTTTGAGCGAGAGGGTGAGCTGGGATATCATGACCAGCACAACGGCCAAGAGCGCGAGGCGGAGGCAGGCCAGGCCCAACTTCCAGCGGCGCGAGACCTCGCGGCTCTCGTGGAAATAGAGCCAGAGGATATACACCACAACGGCGAGGGCCAGCAGGAACGTGAGCCAGGGTGCCCACGGCCAGGTGTATTCGAGTCCCCAGGACGTACCCTCGCCCGAGGCGGACTCAACGCCTAGCAGTCTCTGTATCCAGTTTGGCAAGTTTCCGTTCATTGGGCGTGGTGTCCGAATCGCCAGGCTAAAAAAGATTCGAGTAGTAACAGTACAAAAACCGAGTACAGTAGGGCCACGGCCAATCGTCCGCGGCGTGCGATGGGGCTGATGGGGGCGGCTTGTGAGTGTGACCAGGTGTTCTGGATTTCGACGGGCACGCCGGCCAGGACGTCGTCGCGTAGTTGGGCTGTGGGAATTTTCGTGAGGTCGCTTTCGACGGTATCGACGTTTACGGCGTAGCCTTGAGCGGCGGTTTGGGACGTTTGCCGCGATGTGTTTTCAGCTTGCCGCGCGGTGTCGGTGGAGGGCAGCGTTGCGGTCGGGGCAAATATGACCGTATAAATTCCACTGGTTGTGGTATCGTTGAAGGACCAGTAGGGCAAGCCGTCGCGTTGCGCCACGGGCAGCTTGATTTGCGAACCCTGGGGAGTCTTTATGATTACAGAGCTGGGTGTTACAGAGATGGGCGAGGTGGAATCTGTTGGGTTGGCGACGGGTGTGAGTGGGGCGTTGGGTAG
>CAZISU010001036.1:0-2826 GCA_964541935.1 uncultured Planctomycetaceae bacterium
ATCAGCGGCTCGATAAAACCTTTTATGAGTTTCTCGGTTTTGCCCACCTCTTCGTTACCCAGCGACTTGATCGTGCCGCTGACCAACTGCTCGATGGCGGCGGGCAGTCGCTGGCTGTCGATCTCGGGCTTGGCGAGCGTGCCGCCGATGGGGAGCACGACCGTTTGTTTGGCAAGCGCAGTGACCAACGGCCCGTCGCCCAACAGGTGTTTGGGCACGGGGATTTCGAGCGTCATGTCGAGAGTTTCATCAAGCCCCACCGAACCGGAGGTGCGGACCAGGATACCTTCGATGTAGAAGGTCAGGTTGATATGGTGGATCCGCTCGTCTTTCATTTCGAACTGAACCGGGCAATCCTTGACCACCACGATGTTGGGGCTGAGTTTCAGCAAGCCGGCGATGTTACTGACCAGCGGGCTGGGGCCCACCTCGAGCGATTCGATGTTCAGCAATCCCGCGCCGGTGGTTTGCTTGGGTTCGGGCAGGGGAACTTTCCAGGTGTCGAGCTTGAGCGAGAACTGGCCGTCGACCGTGGTGACGTCCGCCAGGATGGGTGCCACGAAACGCAGAAAATCGTGACAGGCGCCCGGCGTGAGGCGGCTATGGTCGAAAAGCGTAAGCGGTTCGAGCGTAAGCAGTCCCTTGTCTATGCGCAGGCGGATGTCGACCGGTTTGGTTTCCCAACCGCGTGGGATTTGCCGACCGCTTACGGAGACCCGCGCGGCGTCGATATCGATGCCCACGTTCAATAGCTTCAATGCGTCGTGTTGGCTTTGCGTTTGCGGTTGTTCGCTGCGCGGTTCGAAGAGTTTCTTGAGATTCGAACCGCTCTCGCTTACAGCCACGTCGAGCACGGGTTTTTCAATGATGAAATCGCCCAGCACGTTTTTATTCAAAATCAATTTCCACAACGGCCGGTTGCCGACGATCTTGGCAATGGTGATGGCCGGGCGGACTTTACCGTCCGCATTGTCGTCTGCCGCGGGACTGACGGCGATCTTATCGATCTTGATCGGCGAGAACCAGCCGAACGAAGCGTCGGAACAAGTGATCGTGCCGCGTAGGCCGGGCAACGCCATCTTCAGAACCCAAGATCGCATCGGTTCGAATGAGGCGATGGTGGGCGCGAATAGCACGAGCAGCAACAACACCGCGGCAACACCGCCAACGATCCATGGCCAGCGTCGACGGCCACAACAGCAGCAGCTAGATTTTTGCGGGGGTGATGCGGAAGGTTGCGGGTCCGGGCTGGGGGTTTGCGATGACATTTTGGCCGCCATATTTCCGGGTGGCATTTTGCGAAACCACAAGCTTAGGTTCGCGGGTTAGCTAACAAAGAAAGTCTAGTTCCTGATTGTCAGGTTTGCCGAACCCAGGGCAAAATCTTCCTCGCCTTGCACAAAAACACGCACGTGACAGGGGCCGCAGACCGATGGAGGGATTTTTAGGCCGGTTTGGAACGCTCCGGCCGGAACGGTTATTTCTACCGTATGCAGCCGCCGGTCGTTGGCCTTTTTGTACACGTTTTGGAAGGCCGAAAGGTCGTCGACATCACGCGGGTAACTTGCACGGCGGGGCAATCGCTCGGCAAAACGGTCGCGGCGCACGACCAACTCGACGGTCGCACGACCGGCCACGGGGCTGGTCCCGGAAATCCGCAACTCGCTGCCCGACTCGGCCGTGGCGGGCACTTCCAACGCGACCGACTTGGGGTATCGCATCCGCAGCATGGGGTCGCCGATGATGTTGAACAACGAGAGATGGTCCGCCCGTTCGTCGTCGAGTTTGTTTTTTGCCGGACTGACGGCGGCGGCCAGCGCGTCCAGCTTTTTGCGATTGTCGCTGGCCGTGTTTGGTTCAACCATCTTGCGTTTGGCGGCCAGAAAGGCTTCGCCCAGGGTGGGTGCGTGTCGCCGGAAGCATTCGTCCATAATGCCCGTCACCAAAACCGACATGCCATAGGGCATGGTCACGCGCGAGCCGGCGATCACGGCCACCGGTGCCCCGGGTGTGCGCAACATTTCCTCGGCCAGGCAATCGCACAAGTCAAAACCGCCCGTATGACAGGCTAGAAATATTGCGATCGGCGCGCCGGCGGCGCACTTGAGTTTGGCAATATCATCTTTGCCCAGGATGCGGTAGTTGTTGCCGGGAACCCGCACACGGTCGACGCGCTCTTGGCTGCCGTGTCCGATATAGACCCAAATCGACGACCCTTCATTGAGCCGATCGACGGTCGTCTGGTGGAAACGCCGTGGATCGGGGCAATAGGGGCTGCGCCAGCTCGCTTGGGTCATGGAAACGTCGTATCCGGCCGGGATGCCGTGGGTGAGGAAGTGTCGCGCCACGGATTCAATGGCCGCATCAGCCAGCAATCCGAACCCGCCGATGCCGGCCACGAAATTCATCCGCCTCCGCCAGGGGCCGAAATCAGCCGAACGTTCGTAGTCGATTATCTTCTTCACGATCTCCGCAAGCTGCTCGGGCGTGTCGGGCGTGAGCCGGCCGATGGCCGCGTCGGGAACCCCGTCGTCGTCGAGGTCGGCGTACCAGTTGTCGGTCGCAATATTCGGTGCCCCGCCCCAGAGCACGTTGACTTTCGCCTGGGCATAGTGCGTGGGCACGCAGCGCGAGGAGACGTCCTGGCCGGCCGGGTTGTTTTGTTTACTCAAATGGGCGACGAACGCCTGACGCCTGGTCATTAAGGCTGGCGGCATTTGTGCATCGCCGACGAGGAGGATGAAACGCCGTGGGGCATTGCCCAGGTGTTTGCGGATCTCGTTGCGGATTTGGCCGGGCGAGCCCGTGTTGGGTATCACGTCGATG
>CAZISU010001037.1:0-2824 GCA_964541935.1 uncultured Planctomycetaceae bacterium
GGTTTATCATAGCGTCAACTCTGAAAGCGAAGGTATCCCACGCCATCCGCATGTGATGCCAAAGACTGAATTGGAAGTTATTGCCGGGCAGTTGGGCCTCATGCTTAAGCAACAAGCGGAGGGATGCATAGCGAAGGAAATCAAGATGGTTCTGCCCGTGGAACTACGCGGGGCCGCGAAGAGAGAAGAAGCAAACCCAGAGAAAATTGATCGATAGAGAAACCCTGGAGCATTAGCGACAAGCGGCAACGAAGAGTGAGCCGAGAAGAGGCGCTCGGACAGCACGAAGCAGATGAAGCTGTTGATTTGGCGATTACTTACTTTTCTAGAGAGGACAATCACATGCGAACCAGAAGAATTCTAACCCTTGTTGTGGCGTGGGCTGCTTGTTGTATGGCCGCAGCCACGATGGCCCAAGGAGCAATTGGCTTTTTGGATTCATCGGCGTTTGATTTCAAATATGAAATGGACGTTGATCCCAGCAATGCGACACTAATCGATTTGGACGTCCCGACCGGGAACTCTTTGTCCGATTTCATCAACTGGCAGACCCCGGCCATCATGACGGGTACAACTCCCACCGACGGGAGTTATCTAGAGTTGACGCCAGAGGCCGAAACCACGTACGGCGACGCGATCGCCAGCGATTTGTGGGATGTTGGCGACGGCATCTGGCAAAACTCGGGCATCACGGATGCCAGCGGTTATACGGTCGAAATGAGCGTCAAAATCGGCGAACCTCGCGATGAAACAATGATGGGGTCAGGTTCCTTAAATGCCACAGTCGCAAACGGCCCTTCGGCTTGGGTCAGCTATGGCCAGGAGGGGCTCTTTTGGGGCGGTAGCGCTGGAGCGCTGCAAATCGATGCTACTTCCAATGCCGACGATGCCTATCATTCGATTCGCATCATCAAGGAGCCCGGACTCGATCAGTTTTGGGTTTACCGAGACGGTGTGGTTGTCAACGAAATCGCTTTAACCGGTTTCGGGGATGCGCGTGGCATGTTGACGGCCGGCTGCATGTCCGGCTTAACCATCGGCACTTCTGAAGTCGATTACCTTCGCTTTACGCCGGGTGCGTATGTTGAAGTGGGCGCCGAATTGCCACCGGCACCGCCGGAACCAGATCCCCGTCCAGTCGGAACGACCTTGTTCCTCGACTCTTTCAACACCGTGACCGATCCGGCTGGAATCAATGATGAACTGGGGGCTCCGCGGCAGAGCGGACCGGCCGTGCCAGTCGAAGGTATCGGATATGTCGACATGACAGAGGGTAGCACCGCCATTGCGGGCAGCGAGTTAATATTTACCGCTGGAGGCTCCGGGGCGAACACCACTTGGTTGGACAAAAGTTTCACCGATCTGGCCGACAGCGAGTATGGTGTTAGCGCGAAGATGATTTTCGAGCCTGGTCAAAACGCTAGCTCATGGAGCGCGATTATCTTGAACGAGGCAGAAACCTCTGATGTGGTTGCCGATGCCGACCTCATCTTCCTGGCTCGCGCCAGCGGTTGGTGGCGGGTCTATGCTGGTGGCGCTGAAGTCGCCGGTGACGATGGAAGTACGCTGGTCGGCGCACCGGAGTACGATGTGTATATGTCCGTCGATGAAACTGGCGTTGAAGACACCTACAACATATGGGTAGGTGACGTGCAATTGGTCACGGATGGAATGTTCACGGCCGACACAGGGGAAACCGGAGATCGCTATTTCGGCTTGCGGTATTACAGTTACGGAGCGGGTCAGTTTACGACGTTCGACGACTTTACCATCGAGACCATCGGCGCGGTCGCGGACAAACTCCCCGGCGACGCCAACAACGACGGCGTGGTAGACGATCTCGACGCCGCGGAACTGGCCGCCAACTGGCAAACTCTGACGGGAGCCACCTGGGCCATGGGTGACTTCAACAACGACGGCGCGGTCGACGACATCGACGCCACGATCCTGGCAACCAACTGGCAAACCGGCGCCGCCGGCGCCTCGGTTCCAGAACCGTCGACTATCGTTGCATTGTTGGCCCTCGTATTGGCCGGCTTTGCCGCACGTGGCCGACGGCGTAATGCGTAATTTGCATGGTGCACTTCGGGGAAAGGACGCCGGCTGCTCGGCGTTCTTTCCCTCTCACTTCTGCTGAACCATAGTCATGTACATTAAGGCGAGCGGGTCAGAGGCAAAAAGGCATTTTAGAAAATAGTATAAGCACCCAGATTTTGAGAGGAAACTTCCATGAGATCTAGAAAACTGCTCACATTTTTCATGTTATTGGCCGCCTGTTGCATAGCAGCCACGGCAACGGCCGAAAACGTTATTGGCTTCTTGGATTCATCGGCGTTTGATTTCAAGTATGAAATGGACGTCGATCCTACCAATCCGGCAGTGATCGATTTAGATCCGCCAACCGGCAATACTTTGCCCGATTTCAAGGCCTGGCAGACACCTGCCATCATGACGGGCACGACTCCAACCGACGGGAGTTATCTCGAGTTAACGGCACAGGCCGAAACCACCTACGGCGATGCGATCGCCAGCGATTTGTGGGATGTTGGCGACGGCATCTGGCAAAACTCGGGTATCACGGATGCGGGCGGCTATACGGTTGAAATGAGCGTCAAAGTCGGAGCGCCGCGCGACGAAACGATGATGGCAACGGGCTCTCTCAACGCCACAGTTCTGAACGGCCCTTCGTCTTGGGTCAGCTACGCCCAGGACGGTCTGTATTGGGGCGGAAGCGCTGGGGCACCGAAAATCGATGCTACCTCCAACGCTGACGATGCCTATCATTCGATTCGCATCATCAAGGAGCCCGGACTCGATCAGTTTT
>CAZISU010001038.1:0-2821 GCA_964541935.1 uncultured Planctomycetaceae bacterium
CAGGCCAACACGGCGATTGTAGCGCTCCGCAGGGCCACGTACGTGCGCATGGTTATGGCCGGACCACCGTCATAACGCAACTCATAAAACTCGGGTGAGGTAAATATCTTCAGCCGACGCCAAAAGACGGCAAACAACACGGCGCCGATCATTAACGCCAGGCCGAAACGGCTGATGTAGAACCAGCAGATCCATACGCCCGTAATAACGGTCATGCCGCAATGGACCAGCGGCACGCCCGAGTTCATGCAGGTGACCGCGTAGCTAGTGCCCGTGATCCAGCCGCGAAATGACCGGCAGGCCAGGAAATAGTTGTCCAGGCTTTCTTGGGCATATTTCCGATAGTATAACCCAACGCCGACCAGGGCCAGGGCGTATAAGGACATAACCACATAGTCGCCCGTCGCCTGGTCCGCCAACTCTTTGAATATAGTGTAGCAACGCAACAACACGCGGGGAATGTGTAAAAGCCTTTCGAGCCGTTGGCCTTGGCGTCGAACACGATGCTGCCGTCGCGGTTGAGGTATCCGTACCACTCGCCGCATTACTGGTCGGGGAAGTTGGTGAAGGTGGCGGTGAGCAACGATCGTGTTTCCGACTTCTATGGCGCGAAAAGAAGGTGCGGTAAGCTTGGAAAAGTAGACCGCTACACCGACTTCCGCAAAGTCCTCGACCGTCCTGACATTGACGCGGTTATGATTTCAACTCCCGATCACTGGCATGTGCCGATGGCCGTCATGGCCGCAAAGAAACGCTCGTCGATGCCGAAGCTGCTCACCGTGTCAGTTCCACCTGTCACCTGGGCCTGATCGCTGCAAAAATGGGCAATGGCGTGCGGCTGGCGTACGATCCGTGTGAAGAGCGATTTACAAACAATGACCTGGCGAACCGGCTGCTCGAGTTGCCCGCAGCGAGAACAAAATGGTCGTATCCCAGAATATTGGGAGAAATTTCATGAAGTGCCACGAACAAAGCCCGGTGTAGTTGCCCTTTCAAGATCGCTAGCTCGAACCATGCTTGGAAAGCCGATTGAACCGCCCGAAAAGAAAATCCATTTTTCCAGAAGAACGGTTACTTTATCTCTAATAGAACTTCGTGAGCCCGGGCATGGCTGCGGAATATTGGCCGTTCGAGCCTGGCGTTACAGGAGGCTTGACGTTCCAGTCATAGCGAGGTAGAGCGAAGTTCATTTTCGAATTCAACGCTTCTTCCCAGCCGATCACCTGGCCCGTATTGCAAACCATCATCGCCATAATCCCAAGCATGGCGCTGATGCACATGTACTTGCCGTTGTTGATCGGTTTGCCAGTGCGGATGGCGTTGAAGAGTTCCACGTGTTCGGCGTCGAACATATTGGCGTATCCATTGTCCCTTCTGAAACGCCAAGGCTTTTCGCCTATGATACGCGGTTTGTAGGGCAGCAGGGCGCGGCCCTTGGTGCCCACGATGAGTTCGGATACGTTGCCGTAACAGCCTAGAATGTTACGGTTGTAGGCGAATACCCGCACGTCGTTGGGATACTCAAATACGACGGCATTGTGGTCGAACTGATCTCCATATTTTGGCTCGACGTGTACCTGGCGTCCGCCCAGTCCCCAGGCCTTCAGTGGCGGAATGTCGCCTAGAGCCCAAGTAGCTTTGTCGAGACTGTGGATTAAACCTTGTGTGGTTTGCCCGCCCGTAAGCCAGTTGTAGTGATACCAGTTTTGAAGTTGGTACTGCATCTCTGTCCATTCAGGCTTGCGCTTGCGAAACAGGCCGGGCGCGCCCATATATGTCGACTGGATGGCAACGACATCGCCGATATCGCCGTCGTGGATACGCTTCATGGTCTCGCGGACGCCCGAGTTGTACCGCCAACACAGTCCCGAGACGAGGCTGAGATTTTTTTTGGCGGCCTCTTCACAGGCGGCCATCGAGACTCGTATACCGGGCGCGTCGACACCCGTCGGCTTCTCGCAAAAGACGTGTTTTCCGGCGTCGACGGCGGCTTTGAGAATCTCTGGGTGGAAGTGCGACGTGCAGGCGATCAGCACAACGTCTACGTCGCTTTGCATTATTTTCTTGTAGGCGTCGAAGCCGACGAAGCAATGGTCATCGTCGACGGCCACTTGCTGGGGATGCAATTTCTTCAGTCCCTGGCGGCTTTTTTGAAGGTGATCGTCAAAAATGTCGGCCATGGCGACAAGGCGGATGTCTTTACCGGCGTTCATGGCGTTTGCGGCCGCCCCGCTACCCCGACCTCCACAACCGACCATGCCGATTTTGATCACGTCGCTGCCGGCGGCATGCGCACTTCTGAGCACAGAAAGGGTGCTACAAGCGGTGGCACCCGAGATAAACGATTTTTTCAAAAACGCCCTACGCGACGGCGACGAACTCATCTGGATATTATTATTTGGCATAGCATTCTCTATCTAATTGCAAGTATTCTCAGGGAAAGGCGGGGGCTAGGAATCTTGACGGATCCTGGTGCGGTTAAGCATAAACATCGGCTGAAAGTTCATCGGTGCTAATCACGCCGTTTTCGCACAACTGGCGGAGATAGGGCGTTAAGGAGACGGGGCCATCGTTTGAAATCACAAAGCCCTCCTCGATTCGGTTCGAACCGGCCTGGTGGCCGAACAAACTGATATCCGAGTTTACGGTCATACCGGCGGAAAACTCTAACTCTGAATTTTCATCCGGGTAGGGGGATTCTGCTTCTGCACAACCAATGCCGTGTAGTGGAGGATAGATATCGTATTGAGATAGATTCTTTTCGCGGAATAGATTACGGACTGCATGAACTAACTCCTTAGCCGGTTTGCCTGCCTTCAAG
>CAZISU010001039.1:0-2821 GCA_964541935.1 uncultured Planctomycetaceae bacterium
GCCGCTTAATAACTTTGTCAAAAACTTAACGATCTTTGAGGTTAGTAGTATAGTACGCCAAAACGGTACTTGGATTTTCAACGGCCCTAAAAATGATGGACACCGTATGTATGTATGTCGCCTCGAACCCCGGATCAATTCCGTCGTTCGACCAAGTAGTTGAGAGGATCGCCGTAAACACTCCGCCAACCTCAACATCCGCTGTCTCTATTATAATCTCGCCGTTGATTACCGTAGTCGCGGTAACTACCAGCGTTTTGCCTATTTGGTCGTCTGTAAGCTGTGGCGTGATAGTCGGCTCGGCACCCCAGTAATCGTCCACCTCGGCATAAACGGAGTCAACGTAAGCCGCGTAATCACCTTCACCCACCTTCAGTTGGACGGCCACACCGTCGATTGCCGCCGTCCACATGACGACGCTGACGCTGGCCGGCTCGG
Source organism: uncultured Planctomycetaceae bacterium (assembly GCA_964541935.1). Lineage (GTDB taxonomy): Bacteria > Planctomycetota > Planctomycetia > Pirellulales > Thermoguttaceae > JAFGTN01. Next base: position 439 of record CAZISU010001039.1, read on the forward strand.
ACGTCTCGTAGGTCGCATGATCTCGTAGGGTGGCGGTCAGATCCATACTGCCTTCTGGGGCCACGCTGGCAGGTGCGGTCAGGTTGATGGTGTAGACGGGCGTGTATCCGGGCGGGATCGCATCAGGAAACGGCCAATCGCCCCAGCCCGGCGGTTTGTCGGGCGGCGTGGGTGGTGTCGGCGGTAAAGCAACATAGGCTCCAGCCATTACTTTTTACTCATTTCGACTTTAGGGTACTGCTTCTTGACAGCTTCAATTGCTCGCAGCCATGCGTCCGTGCCGTTTACCTTATCGTGATACAGCATGTCGAGTTGCTCTTGGATCGATGGATAATTGCACCTACGTTTATCACGATAAGCTAGTATCTTTTCCACTTCCGAACGTGGGTCTTTCTGAGGTGGATCACAGATGCCTCGCGGAGGTAGTGGCTTACTCCACTGAATGCATTCGCAGCCAGGGTACTTATCCGCGACATCTTGGCTATCTTTGTGGGTTGCGATTATCAGTTTGTTTTTTATTATGAGTTGCATCTTTTAAGCCATGTAAGAGTTTTGATTACCCTCGGTGTTTCTCGCCGGGGAGCAGTCTACCGTATTGTTCAAGAACACTAAAGTCCCGCCGAAACCACAGTATGACATGCGTTCGATGTTCACACCGTAGGTGCAATCCACGAAATGAATGCCGGCACAGTTTGTGATTCCGCCGCCATAATTCCTAATCCCATAATCACAGTCAGTCGCACCAGATATAAGATAGTCCGACACACCCTCGTTAAACCAACTGCAAAAAATGTTGCGAAATCCGCAGTACGTAAAATTACACAGTGACCCCGCCCGGCCTCGCAGCATCCCGTAGTGGCCAGCCGCGTTCGTGTTGTACCAGATACACCCTATAGCAGTGGAAATTCCAGCCAAGACGGCCTGCACGTCCCAGAGGTAATCGCCGAATGTATAAGTGGCGTTATAATGGACCTGAATGCCTTGCAGGAGACCGACCGGCGTCGTGGATAAAACTTTCCTGACCCATTTAACTTGGGGGATAAACACGTCTGCCGATACCGCCCCCGACGCCATGGCAGCTACAGTGCTCGGAGAATGAAGCGTTACACTCACTCCGGGGTTAATAGCAGTGACTTTCAGAGTGCCGATAACATACGAAGGATTAGTGCCGCCCGTTGCGGTATGCACTAGCACCATATCGTTGAGCGTGTATTTACTGGTGTTAGTTGTCGCAAAAACTATCGACCAATTGCCTACGCTGCCAGAACTGGAAGACAATGTTATGGTATCGGAGTCGCTCGCTCCGACAATAAGAACCTTGCCGCCGTTCGAGTGGTTAAGCTGTAGAATGCTAGATTCTGTATAAGCACCTCTGGCTATATTGATAGTCACGTCGCTCATTAAAATCCATTTCTTAACTTCTCCATACGCCTTATCGAACGTTGCCCAAGGAGTACCGCTAGTGCCGTCGCCGGTGATGTCATTCCCTGTAGTGGCAACGTATACGGTCGTTGCAGTGGTTACGATCTTGGCCGAGTTAATCCACTCCCATTCGTCCCCGACCCATGTTAGCACCTCATACTCACCGGCTGAACCGGATGGTAATTCTCTCCCCCATGCTCCATTCTCGTACCGCTCAAAAACATTGTCGGTAGTATTGTAGATCATCATGCCGTTGGCGGCAGTCAATGCATTCCGCTGCGTCGTTGTCAGTCTCGGTACGGTAAAATAATCCTCTACTTCCAGCCCACCGTTTACACGAATGAAGTCATTGTCGAATTCACCGTAAATTAAAGGCGAGCTAGAACTTGAATTCTCAATATAGAGTTTGTTACTGCCCGTCTCACCGTAGCCAGCGTTATAACCTACTAACACATTACCGCTACCGAGTGTACCGTACCCAGCCCCTTTTCCAATCGCAACATTATTGCCGCCAGTAATGACGCTATATAAAGACTGGCCACCGATACCCACGTTATAGTCGCCTGTAGCAGCCGTTAATGAATGCTGACCGACGGCAACATTAAGGTCGCCAGACACGTTGTCCGACAAAGCGTAGTGCCCGACGACTACATTCTGTGCGCCGTCCACGTTGGCTAGCATCGAGCCTGAGCCGACAGCCGTATTTTCACTTCCGGTCGTGTTGGCATACATCGCTTGCCGCCCGATAGCGACACTATTGCTGGCAGTCGTGTTAGCGGCCAGAGATTCCGAGCCGACAGCCGTGTTGCGGTATCCAGTTGTGTTGACAGTCGTGGAATTGTAGCAAACCGCCGTATTATCGTTTCCACCGGTTGCCGATCCGAGAGCACCAAGTCCTACGGCGGTAACGTAGTTTCCATATCCAGACGCGCCACCGCTTCCGTAGAATACCGTGGAAGAG
>CAZISU010001040.1:0-2820 GCA_964541935.1 uncultured Planctomycetaceae bacterium
CCCATGATAATGCGTAAGTAGCCCCAGCCCCTTCATACCAGCCGCCCGGCCCCGAGTTCCAGTCTTCGATGTTGTCGCCGTCGGGAATTGGTGGCAGTGTGCCGCCCGACATCATGCTGAAGTTATCAACACCGATTTGGGTGTCGCCGCTGCCTGGTCCACCCGCTCCGTTGTGATACAGCCATTGCTCCGCCACACCGTCCATCAAGTCGGCCCAGGTTCCGCCCGCTATCGACATCCAACCGTAGGCGGCGGCATCGGCGTCGGTCCAAGTGGTATCGAACACCGTGCTCACCGTGGTCCACTCCGTGGGGCTCGTTTCCGCAAGCCGCCTTGTCCAGTAGTTGCCGCCCTGATACATTGTATGCCACACGCCCGGCGTGGCGGTTCCCGCAAAATCCTTTGCGTCGTAGGAAATGGTAATCAGGTTGTTGCCGTAGAGGGTTTCCAGGTCGCCCGTAAAATTGGTCGTGGCTGGCGGCTCATAGGGCCAAATAGTGGCATAAAACCCGCTAAGCCTCGTTCCCTGGAAATACCCGCTATCGCCCACTCCGCCGGACAACTGCCAGGATGCTGACCAAGTAGTCCCGGCCCCTTCGCTCCAGCCGCCCGCGTCCACATTCCAGTCTTCGGTGTTAGTCAGCGCATAGGCGATTGAGCCGGCGAGGAGAACGCCGATTGTGAAAAATGCCACAAGTTTCTTCATTGTAGAGTCCTTCATAATAAAAGTAAAAAAGGTATTCGAAACACTGCCTCTTCGCTGTTTCGAATTGACGTATAACTTACGATTCGCCTTTCGCGACTTCTTTTTCTTTTAGTTGTTGCTAGTTGTGTTTTTATCTTCTGGTCGTTAGCCCTGCTTGGGTGCCCCCAACGTCTGACCCTCGTAAAACCCCAATGGAATATCAACACGCTGGGTGTCGTGTATTGGGCGTTTTCCTTCGCGCATCTCGTCGAGCATGTCGTAGGCCATGCGCCCTACTTCGGCACCGTCCATGACAACCGACGTTAGACGCCCGATCACGGCTCCGCTGCGTTCTCGGCCTCCGAAGCCCATCAGCGATACGTCTTCCGGCACGCGCAGGCCCATCCGTTGCAAGACGAGAAATACGACCTCGGCCACCGTGTCGAAACTGGTTGCGATGGCCGTGGGCGGGTCGGGGCGGTCGAACATTTTTTGTAATGCCTCTTCAATGCGGCCCTCTTGCTCGTACATATGCACAACAGACCCGCTGCCGATGAAAATGTCCTCGTCACGAACTTCGCCACCGGCTTTGCTCATGGTTTTGCGAATCTGGTCAAGCAGGGCGTCCGATCCAGGGCCCCAGGTTGAATCGAACCAGGCCACGCGACGATGGCCTGCCTCGATAAGTCGCTCGCCGGCAAGTCGGTTGATTTCGCGTTGATGAATCGCCAAGAGCGGGGCGTCTACGCCTTCGACCGGCCGGTGGCATTGAACAACGGGAATGCCCTGTTGTTGTAAGAGCGTGATTTGGTTGGCGGGCGTGGGATCCAAGGTCGGCACCAGGGCTACGCCACCGGCGCGTTTCGAGAGCAATTGCAGTATCACGGCCGCCTGTTTGTTTACGTCGTTGTCGGTGTCGTTGACAATCGCGTGCGTGTGGTGTTCGGTGGCGGCCCGAGAAAAACCCTGGATCATGGACGGGTAATGACCGCCCTCGGACTCGGGGACAACCAGTGAAAAGAGGCCCAATTCAGTCTTGAGCGGAGCACTGACAACTTCGGACACAAAAGTGCCCTTGCCGCGTATGCGGCGGATGAAGCCGTCGCGGTCCAACTCGCTGAGGGCATGGCGGACCGTGTTGCGGGCCACGCTGAGCATTTCGGCCAACTCGACCTCGGTTGGGAGGGCGTCGCCCGGCTTCAGACGGCCCGACCGAAGCTCAGTTAAAAGGTGGCCTTTTAGCTGTTCGTACTTCAGTCGCGGTCGCTGGGAATCGTGAATATCGAACTTTCGACTCATTGCATCCGGCATTTTTTAAATCCCTTGAGTTTCATCCGCATAGGGACCAATGATGATCCCTAGATGATTCTTAGACTATACCTATTTGCCCCATGAATGTCAACGATTTCTAGGCATCTTTTACTACACCAACCATTTATATCGGCAATAACGGGCCAATATAAGACAACTCCCGATCGCATTCCACCTAACGGCATGGTATCTACTATGAACATATTTGACATGTAACTCACCCTGTTAAAGCATTTTCCACCTGAAGGCGGAACTACAAACAAATAATCGCAAAACGGCAAATCCGCATACATCAGTAGTCAAGTTAGGACGCACGAATAAAAAACTTATGAAACATGTTGGTACACGCGGATGCAATTTGTTGACAGGCGTAACATTTATGGTACAGTGAGAATCATGGAAACGAAAAACATCGAAAAAACGACTCTAAACCGCTTGGCCGATCGGCTGGAAAAGGACATCCACCGTCGCGGGCTGGCCGAGGGTGACTTGTATCTGACGGCCTCGAAGGCAGCCGAGCAATTGGGCGTGAGCCGTATGACGGCCAATCGGGCGTTAAATGTGCTGGCCAAGCGGAATTTGCTGATCCGGCATCGCAGCCGCGGCACGTTTGTGGGGCCGGCCGCCGAAGAGATGCAGGCCTCGGTGGCGGGCTACGTACACTATCTTTCGTTTGATGACGCCGCGCCCACATCCGCACTGCCCATCGGCGAGATCGTTTCCGGTTTGCAGCGTCATTTGCCCAATATCGCTCTACAGAGCCTGATGGTGCCGCGGGTCGACGCCGCGCGACACGTCAAACACGCCATTGACCGTAACTCCAC
>CAZISU010001041.1:0-2813 GCA_964541935.1 uncultured Planctomycetaceae bacterium
GGATAGAAGAAATCGACGCTCTCGGCCGAAGTCAAGGTATCGACGACCGTCTGCCAGGTGTCTTCGCTGGGGAATTCCCAAATCGAAAGGTTATCGAGATAAGGGGCAACGCTCAAGTAGTCAGCGCCCAGGCTGTCGGCCGTCAGAGCGGCGCCGTTGGCACTCTCCAGGCCCACTACCCATTGGCTCACCGCGGCGAGTTGTTCAACGTCGTAGGAATCCATGTCCGCCACGCGCTCGACGGCCGCAACCACGGCGTCGCTCATGTACGGATGGTTGCTCAGCCAGGAAGGCGTGCTGATGCTCAAAAGCATCCGCTCCTCGAACTGCTCCATGCGAAGGTCGCGGCCTCGCAATGAACCCGCAACCTCGCGGCGCTTGTTCTCCGAGCCAGCAGGCCGTCCTCTGCGTTTTTTTCCATTACCAGAAAAACGACGGAACGCGTCCCAGATCTTCATCCTCTATCTCCTTCAACCAGTTCGCCAAAAAAAACGGCTGAGCCTATCTATTTGCCCCGGGGGCTAATTAGAAAACTACGTAAAATCCGCAAAATCAATGGAATGTGCCCATTAAATGCAATAACGCTATTAGATTGATTAAAATGGCCAGAGGGAATAAAGTCAAGCATGAATCTCGCCAAACCCCTCCTTTTCCGTCATCTTGACTAAATCAGAAGCAGCAGATACCAGTTGCCATTCGATTACCGCCGAAGTGATGGGCAAAATTTCAGCCAAGAAAAGTGCGCAAAAAGAGCCGCGACGCCGAAAATCAACTTCCGGCGCACGGGCATATTGCCATCAAACAAGCCAAACCACCTGACATTAGATTCTCACATTCCTGTGGATTGCCAACGTGGTTTGTCGTCAAGTCGGCCCCTTGTTGTGGAGCCCCTCGTTACTACTTCCAACTACGGCCGTCTAACCTTGCCCGAAAGACGGCCTCGTCCAACTATAACTCGTCCAACTATTACTCGTCCTCCCACATGCCGGTTGCCAAGAGGAAGTCGACCGATGCCGACTGGCTCTTCTTATCGCCTTCGTTGGTCGAACGTGCTTCGACCGAATCGAACTTCGATACCCAGTAGCGGAAGTCGGCTTCGGCGTTCAACAGCGTTACCGTCTGCTCGTCTTCGTCGGCGGTCAGGTAATCGTTCAGTGCCGAGTCATACAACAAGGCCGTGTCGTTGCCGCCACCGGTGGATCTGGAATCGACCTTCTCGAACGAATAGGCCCGATTGTAGAAACCTTCGCCGAATAGTTCGGCATAAACGGGCGTGACAATCAACTGATCGTCACCTCTGGAGTCGAACAGTTCGGCCCGGTCGTTGCCGCCGGCGTTACCGTAACCGGTCACGTAGCGGAAGCTATCGACCTGTACGGTGAATCCGGCGCCGGTCATCTTGCCGAAGCCCGGGCCGGCCACGAAGATATCGTCGCCCGTCGAATCGTGCAGCCGCGCGGTATCGTCTCCGCCCGCGTCGCCGTATGCCTCGATGAACTCGAAGCCGTCGGCGCGGGTGTAGAACACGCCCGTGTTGTACAACTTGCCGTATCCGGGGCCCGCTTCGAAAGTATCGTCGCCGGCCGAATCCTTGAGGATGGCAACGTCGCTTCCGCCGCCGTCGGCAATAGCCACGACCTTGTCGAAATCTGCGGCCGAGCTGTAGAAGCCGTCGCCGTAGAGCTTCGAGAACGTCGGCGTCGAGTAGAGCAAATCGTCGCCCGAGCCATCGTACAGGTTAGCACTGTCGGTTCCGCCTTCGACCGCATAGCCACGGTGCAGTTCGAAGCCGCGAGCCTCGCCGTGCAGATCGGCCGTTTCCATGATCGCATAGGTCGGATAGGCGTTGAAGGTGTCGTCGGCGGCCGAACCGTAAAGCTTGGCCACGTCTCGACCCAGACCCGCATATCCAGTCACATGTTCGATCTGGTCGACGCGGAGGTCGTAACCCGTTCCGACCATGGTCGAATAGCCGGGCTGGAACGTGAAGGTGTCGTCGCCGTCCGAATCGTGCAGGCAGGCCACGTCGTAGCCGTTGCCGCCGTAGACTCTGATGGATTCGACGTCATTCACGCTGATCATGTAGTCGCTACTGGCCAGCGTGCCGTGGTCGCTCCACAGTTCAATGGTGTCGTCGGCCGACGAGCCGGTGAGGATCACCGTATCGTTGCCGCCGCCGCCGCCGAAGGTCACCGTGCCAACGTTGGCACCCACGGAAATCGCTTCGCCGTTGATCTTCACAACCCAGGCACTCGAGCTGGGACCGCCGATGAATTCGAACACGTCGTCGCCCGAGGTGCCCACTAGGTGTACGCTCTGCAGTGTGACTGCGTCGGCCGACTGTGCGGCCGGCGGGTCGATAACTCGCGAGAAGATCGCGGGAATATCTTCCTCGGTCGTGAACAGAACATCATCTTCGGTGGTGCCGCCGGTGCCGCCAGTGTCGCCGGTGTCTCCGGTGTCGCCAGTATCGTCCGCCTCGATCGTCCAATCGGTTTCAATCACACCGAACTGGCCGGTCCAGGTGACGACGAAGTGGCAGTCGTCGCCCGTTTCGCTTACGCTGCCCGCGGAAACGGCCGACTGATACTGATCGCCGTCGGTCCAACCGTTCACGCGGAATTCGCCGATGGGGTTGGGACCGATGTTAACGGCGTCGATATAATCCGTGCCGTTGTCGTTGAACATCCTAGCATAGATGCCGTTATCGTGAATGAATTGATCTTGCGGGTTGTCCTGATCGAACGACGTCCAGGTGATCATGAATTGGCCGCCACTGTTGATGGCAACGTCCGGATCTTGCTGGAAGTATT
>CAZISU010001042.1:0-2811 GCA_964541935.1 uncultured Planctomycetaceae bacterium
CGGAAGGCGGCGACATTTCTTCAACCCTTCCGATGCAGGTCGGCGGCATGGGCAGCACGCATCGTTATGACAGCCTTATGGACGAATTCGCCGTCTACGGCAGCGCGCTCAGCGCCGAACAGATCAAGACCCACTACGACCTCGGCAGCGGCGCCGTGAGCGGGTCTTACAGCGCGGCCGTCACCGCCGACGGACCGGCCGGATGGTGGAGAATGGATGACGGCACCGACCAGATGGGCACCCATACTGGCACCGTCGGCGCAGGTATTACCTTCGACCAAACTGGAGCAATTGCCGGCGATGCGAGCATGGCCGCCGCCTTCGACGACGTTTCCGAGATTACGGTCGATGACGCCCCGGACCTGAACTTCGGCTCCGACGAGGACTTCACTATCGAAACCTGGGTGAAACACTCAGGCGGTTTCACCCCCATCGTTAACAAAGGCGACTCGGCCGCCTCTTACTGGCTACGCTTCGAAAGTGACGGAACTATCCGCTTACTATTGGACTATGGTTCGACCTCCAGTGCCGTTCGATCCGCCTCCGCCTACGACGACGACCAGTGGCACCATGTGGTCGCCACGGCCGATCGCGATACGGCACTTCAGTTATATGTCGATGGCGAACTTGTCGCCCAAGAGGATCTGCTCAAAAATAACGTTTCCTCGCCGGGGATGGACCTTGAAATCGGACAGCTTACCACCAATCATCCCATGAACGGTATCTTGGACGAAATCGCCCTTTACGACACGGCACTCTCGGCCGCTGACGTGCTGGCCCACTACGAAGCCGGGGGCGTTGTTAATATTCAGATACCCGGCGACGCCAACAACGACGGGATAGTCGACGACCTTGATGCCGCCACACTGGCCGACAACTGGCAAACCGCCACCGACGCCACCTGGGCCATGGGCGACTTTAACGACGACGGAGCCGTCGACGATATTGATGCCACAATACTGGCTTCAAATTGGCAAACTGCCGCAGCCTCGCAATCCGTGCCCGAACCGTCGAGCCTTGTCGGCTTGCTGGTCTTGTGCCTGGCCGGATTGTTGGCCTCGGCTCGCCGTAAATAAGTAAGGTGCGTGCTTGCACGCATCTAAATATAACCTGTAACAGGAGGCCCGAGAGTGCGTGTCGTTCGCAAGAACGGCACGCACCTTGGGCGGGTTTTTTAACGGTATTGAAACCATACTAAATCAATCCGGAGGTTGAGAAAATGAACCGCTCACTATTTGCAAAATCTCGCGAAACATCGGCCCCGCGTCGAGGTTTCACACTTGTCGAACTCTTAGTTGTGATTGCGATTATAGGTATCCTCATCGCTCTGCTTCTGCCGGCAGTTCAAGCGGCACGAGAAGCGGCGCGGCGAGCACAATGCAAAAACCATCTGAAACAGATCGGGTTGGCCTTCCAATTGCACCACGACGCCCATAACCACTTCCCCACCGGCGGCTGGGGCGTGCGTTGGGTGGGCGACCCCGACCGCGGCTTCGGGCTGAATCAACCCGGCGGATGGATCTTCAATATCCTGCCCTATATCGAACAAGAATCCATCCACCAAATGTCGGCCGACGGGCAGGCAAGCATAATCACGGCCCAGCAAAAAGAAGCCGCCGCCGAAATGGTCATGACACCCATCGCCACCATGAACTGCCCCTCGCGACGCGCCTCGAAGGTGTATCCCGACCCCGGCGGATACGTCTGGGCTTTCAACCAGAACAAAGCATCGGGCGCCGCGCGCAGCGATTACGGAGCATGTACCGGAGCTCGCACCGGTAATCCCGGCGGCACCGGCTCGGGGCCGCAGGCCAATGACATCATCGCGGTCGAATCCAAAACCTTCTCCTGGCCCGACACGGCTGCCATGGACTGCAACGGCATATGCTACCAGCAAAGCGCCATTAGCATCCGCGACATTACCGACGGAACCAGCCACACATACGCCGTGGGCGAAAAATATCTCTCACCAGATAACTATGCCAGCGGTCTGGACAGTTCCGACAACGAATCGATGTATACCGGTGACGACCGCGATAATATCTGCATAACCAGGCCGCTAATCGAAGATCTCCCCCGACAAGATACGTCCGGTTTCGCAAATGCCTTTTGCTTCGGCAGCGCCCACTCCGGCACCGTCAACATGGCCATGTGCGACGGTTCGGTACGCTCCATCAGCTACGAAATCGATATCCGCACACACAGCAACCTCGGCATCCGCAACGACGGTGAAAAAATACACCTAGAGGACTAGCACGCCACCACAACCCGATTGTGTGGCACGCCCCAACCCGGATTATTCATACTAACCCGAAGCGCAAGCGAGGAGCGAAACCGTTGGTAGTCCAGAGCGGCGTTGATGTGTAGCCCCTATACACCTCGCTTGCGCTTAGTGTGAAGAGAAAAAACACACTGTTTTTAATCGCATTGTCGTAAGCACTTACCTGACAATCGCTTGCGACACTCACACAAAGTTCCGTGAATAATCCGGGCTAAGCACAGCAAAGGGCGTAAGACGAATACTGTTTTGAACCTTAAAAAAAACGCCTACTATCTTCCCAGCCGCCTTGCTTCTGCAGGGCGGTTTTTTCATGCGCGACGTTATTGTTTGCGTGTAACAATACCGTCACAAAATCGAGCACCGCGACACAATTGTCAGGCCCACATTCCCCACAACCCGCAAGGTTGACACGTCTCGCAAAGTCTCGCCCGTCTTCTTAGTCGCTCGATTTATAACAGCCCGTCCTGTAAAAAACAAATATGCCGGATCGTATAGCGATAATCTGGCATTTTGAGAGTTTTGTCTCCGAT
>CAZISU010001043.1:0-2810 GCA_964541935.1 uncultured Planctomycetaceae bacterium
CTTTTGGCGTGCCGAATGTCGCCGGCCTTCTGACGACCTCGCCAGTTGCGCACCGATTGCTGCCGTTTGTTGACGGGCTGTTCGGGTTGATAGTAGAGGCCCAAGCCCGTGATGGCTTGCAGGTTCCAGAAACCGAGTGCCCGATAGGCAAGTATGTTATGGTCGAGGCAGTCGACCAATAGCTCATCGGCCTTTTCTTTTTCTAACTGCTCGTCGGTGAATCCCCACAGTAAACGGTAAAGGCCGGCCGCCTCGGAGCCGTACTGACGATCGAAGGCCTCACGGACATGGGTGGCAACCTGCGGCCCGCGCGAGAGGGCCGCACGGAGGTCGTTAATGTAATCGGGACGTCTGAGCCGCTGCTCGGGATCGTTCAGAACGGCAACCATCTGATCGAAGCGACCAAGGTGTCCCAGGCAACGGATGGCCAGGCGTCGGACCTCCTTCTTGCGATGCTCGGCCAACTCCTTCAAGCCCAGACTGACCGGCCGATCACGGCCCAACTCCTCCTCAATCGCGGCCGATGCATTGCGATCGAGAAGGCTCACCGAATCGGCAATAATCCAGTCCGGCGACAACTCCATTGGCACCGGCTTTTCGGCATTCGCCGGTTCAGTCGCCGCGTCGCCGAGTGTCAACTGCTCGGAAGCCGCGATTTCGATCGCCTCGGCGCCCTCTTCGGCCCACTGCACCTGGCCCGTGACGACGTCCAGATTGACTTTCAGACGCGGCGATTGGGATTCGGGATTCTCGCCAACGGCGATCTCGTTCGTGACCTCGATCGTGAGCGTACAGGCGGCATCGCCGAAGCTGAGTACACCTTTCCGCTGACCTTCGGGCCGAGTGCCGAGCGTCAAAGCCAGGCGGGTTTGTTCCTTGCCCACCGTTTGCACAATAACACGCCCATAGTCGATCTTCAATCCGGGAACACCCTTGGCGTCGGTCGGTTCGAAGGCGATGCGCGTGCCATCGACCAGCCGCAACGTCGTCATCCCGGCCGTCATGGCAATCACCGGCCGAAACGTGGGCAGCGTCAGCAGTTCATATTGCGGGGTGAGAATACCTTGGGGCGGAACTCGTAACCACTCCTTCTTTTCGGGGTCCAAACGCAGCAACACATGATTGTCGGACATGAACCGTGCGATGCGTTCGGGCGGCACGGGTGCGTCGGCTGTGGGCGCGTCGGCTTTTGGTTCTTGGGCAACGGGCGACTTATCGCTGGGCGTCTCAACGGGCGGCTGCTTCAGTACGGGCTGCTGCGGCACGGGTTGTTGAGGCACGGGCTGACGCGTGGGCACGAGCGGCTGCATTACACCCGTGGGCGTTTCGGTCGGAGTTTGTGCTGCCGGAGGTTGGGCCGTGGGCGTCTGCGGGCCGGTGGTATCGGGTTGGGCCGGTATTTGCGCAGTGGGTGGCGTTTCTTCCACAGTTTGAGCAGACGCCGCGGCTGGCGTTTTTTTGTCAGGCGTTTTTGCGGGCTGTGTGGGTTCGGGCTGCGTTTCTTTTGCCGCTGGGGCGGGAACATTCGTGTCTTCGGCTACGGGAGTTTTCTCGGCGTCCGCCGCATCGACCGTTTTTGATTTTTCGTCGTCAACGTCCGCTTCGTCGGAAGCCGGCTCCGACTTTTCAGTTGGCGTGGCATCAGCGGCTATCTCTTTTTGCGCGAATGTCGAATGGATGCCGAGGAACTCGAGTTGCCCGCTGACCGCCAAGAGCACCGCCGCTAAGCATCCGACCAAAACCAATACGGTCGCCAGCGGTAGCCAGCGTTTCCGCTTGGGCTTATCTCGGAGATATTCCGGGATCTCGGGCCGGGACCGCTGCGGACGTGACGGCTTGGCCGACTGCTCATCGGTGTCGTAGCCCTGCGCGGCGGACGATTCCATCTCGGACTGCTCGGACGCGACCTGCCGCAACGTATACATGTGCTCGCGGCTCTTGGGATCGATCTCGGCCGGCTCGCCAAGCACCATCGCCAAAACCTGATGGCAAGACGCAACCTCGGCCAGATGCATGTCCGATTCCAAGCAAACCTTTTCGAAGTCGGGCACCCGATCGTCGGGCAGCGTGTTATCGAGATACTCGGCCACCGTGTTGGGGTCCAAGGCTGTCTGCTGCTCGTCCACGTCCGGAGCCTTCAGCCGCAATCGCCGCATGACGTCGCGAATGCGATGCAAAAGCGTGCTGGCAACTTCACTTTCCTGCAGCTTCTTGCCGATCTCCTCGGCGTCTTTCGGTTCGAGGATTTCATCCAGATATGCTAACAGTGTTCGTAGCGTAAGTCGCATGAGGGGGGGGTTCCGGGTATTGATTATGGTCTTTATGTAAACATGAGGCTTCTAGGTAGTTTACGCACTCCGTAAACACACCGGGAAACGGTCTTTCTACTAATATTAGTGCCAACGGGCGGGCAAATCCGTGCGAGATTTTTTAAAAAGGGATTTGCCGGGCAGTACCCAAGAAGGCAGGAAATCACCAAAAGGTGGGGAAATTGCTTGTAATCGTCTCGGGCCCTGCTAGACTCAAGCTTATTGACGTTTCAACATCAGCCGGAGGGTTATCAAATGAAGTTTCACCGAATCGTAGTGGCCGCAGTTGGCCTGTATGTGTTGTCGCTTGGTTTCTCTTCGCAGGCGGCAGTGTCTGTCGATGAACCGATTATCGAGGAAACGTTCAGCGACTATCTGGACAACGCCTTGATTTCCGCCAGCCCGGCGGGACCGGCCATCGGATTGAGCGGCGACTGGACGCTAGTACCCGACAGCAACTTTTATGTGAACAAAACCGGGGCCGACGACAATGCCGGAACA
>CAZISU010001044.1:0-2803 GCA_964541935.1 uncultured Planctomycetaceae bacterium
AAGAACTTCGCCAAGGACATGCATGTTATTCTCGTGCAGGAAACCGAGGGCATGAAGGGCGTATGCTACCAGCGGCCGCCCTTCCCGGCAACCTGGGCACGAATGCACGGCCGCGGCCGCGTGCTCTACACCTCGCTGGGCCACCGCCACGACGTTTGGGAAAACGAAAACGTGCAGGCCGGTTTCGTAGGCGCCTTCTCCTGGGCCCTAGGCCAAAGCGACGCCGAGATTCCAGCCAACTTAGACAAAGTCGCGCCGAAGGCCGCTGAGTTGACCAGAGGCTAGAGGACAGAGTCGGGAATGTCGAATGTCGAAATCAGAATGAAGAATGAATTAGGAATTCCTAATTAAGAATTCTTAATTCATTCTTCATTCGAGCTTCTTAATTCGACATTCCCACCGTACGCCTTGTACGCCGCCACCGCCACGATACCCGCCCTGCCGCGTACATGCCCAATGCCATTATCAACAGTACCGATCCGCACCACAGCGGGACTTTGTTGCGTATAGGGCCGAGGTCCAGGGGCATGGGCGACTCGACCGGCCAGGCCATGGCGGCCGTGGCGGCTGTGGCGTAGAGCGTGGCCACCACGGCGAAGACTATCATGACGACGCGCGTTGTCGACCAGTCGGGCGCGATGGCCATCCAGGCGACGTAGGCCGCTTGCAGTAATCCCACTAGCAGCACAACCCAAACCCAGGCGGGCGGGCTGGCCAGGAGATTGAACCGCAAGGCCGGCACCACGCTAAAAACCACGGCCACGGCCAGCAAAACGGCCATCCCGTGTACGGTGGATTTCTGCCCGCTATCGATTTTGTAAGCGTGTTTTTCGTTCATCGTAAATGGCATTATCGAAACACAAACGGCCCCACGTCGGAAAACCAACCGCGGGGCCGTTTGTGTTTATAAAAACCCGGACCGCCGGCGCCCTGGGGCAATGGGCGCCGGCGATCCGTAGAGTTTGTTAGAATTCGTTTTCGTCGAGGACGGTGTTGTACAATTCAGAATTGTTGAAGAAAGCCCAATCGCGACCAGTCTTAGTGGCCTCATTATAGGCCTTCTTGCCGTCCGGAGTAATCAAGTGCAGAAACACGGTGGAGTCAATATCCCGGCTCAGAGTGGTTTGGTGTCCGTCGCAGAACGAAGCAACAACCACGCCCGGGTGACCGGAGTAGAGAATTCCCTTTTCGCCAAAGTTAGAAGATCCTTGAGATTGTGCGTTCATGTAGGGAAATGACCCATTCGAATCAGACGGCCAAGCTGCCGCTCGCACATAGAAACCAAGTTCATTTTCGACGACATCGAAGTACGAGGAATCAAAATCGTTCGTAAGTACTGCCGTGGCCCATCCTCTTATCGTAGCAGTATTCGATTCGTCGTAGTTGGCTCTTTCCGACAATAATAGGGTATTGGGAGTGCCATCTTTGCTACTAATATAATCGATCGAGACCTTGGGGCCAGCGATTTTAATAGTCGCCCCTTTTGCCTGCATGTCGAAAACTCCGTTGGCCATCACATCTTCATTTGCAGTAGCCGAACCATACAGCGCGCCAATAACAGAACCTTGACGTCCCGCATTAACTCGGTAGGTGGTTAAACCTATTGCGTCTCCAGTATCCGACGTGCTGCTAGGGCAACTTAATAGGTCGAGAGTTGGTACTTTGGCAGTATCGCCATTACTCCAAACTTCCCAAAGATCGTTACGCTCGATGTACGGGAAGAGAGCGACAACCCAACTGGCATTGAGACTGTTGTCACTCGCTGGTGTAGCATTGGGATCCTTCTTAACCGTGTTCAAAAGTCCCGGAAACGCCTTGCGGGATCCTTCGTAGGTCATCAGCGCGAGGCTGATGTTCTTCTGGTTGTTCATGCACGTTGCCCTGCGTCCTGCCTCTCGGGCTGCTTGGACGGCGGGCAGTAATAGTGCCATTAACATGCCGATGATGGTAATA
This sequence comes from uncultured Planctomycetaceae bacterium, assembly GCA_964541935.1. Taxonomy (GTDB): domain Bacteria; phylum Planctomycetota; class Planctomycetia; order Pirellulales; family Thermoguttaceae; genus JAFGTN01. The sequence goes on from CAZISU010001044.1 coordinate 1,954, forward strand.
ACCACCAGCAGTTCCACTAGCGTGAAGGCTCGTTTTCGCATACGAATTCTCATTTTCCTTTTTCTCCCTCTTCCCTATTAGGGTACAAACCCGGCCCGGGCCCAGTTCTTATTGTCTCACAACTGTGTGAAATATTCCAGGCTTTTTTTAATTGAATGGCGCAAAACCTTGGTCCCATACAGTTTATCCAGAATCTCCAGCATCTCCGCCCCCCTCTGCCGGCGAGCGTCGCAGCCGCTGATTTCACTCATAAGTGATCATATTCGCTCTCAAACGCAGCCGTCACATACCCCGTTAGCGTGGGCTAGATAAATAACACTGGAGTTTTCTGTCTTTTTCGGTGAGAATAAAAGGGTAGAGGGCAAGCCGCTACCCGTTTATAAATACAGATCCGGGCCGGCAAGGAATCTGAAGAAAAGGTGACCGAAATGCATACTAAAAAACAAAACGCTTTTACCTTGGTCGAGCTGCTAGTGGTGATCGTAATCATCGCCCTACTCATCGGGCTCTTGACGCCAGCCGTTATCGCGGCCCGAGAAGCGGCCCGCCGTGCGCAGTGTATGAATAATTTGAAGGAACTTGGCTCCGGGTTGATTCAGTTTGATTTGGCGAAGTCACGGTTTCCGGGGTATGCGAATACAATTGCAGGGCCGGTAACGAATGCGGTTAGTTGGCCCGTTGTTATCTTGCCAAATATCCAAAGGAACGATCTGTGGGATCAGTGTCGTCGTGGCAATATCCCAGAGGTCGAAATCGATCTGTTCAACTGTCCCAGCGATCATGGCGAAAAACCGTCGTGGCATCAGAGCTATGTGGCAAATAGCGGGCATAAAGACAACAATACGTCTGG
>CAZISU010001045.1:0-2802 GCA_964541935.1 uncultured Planctomycetaceae bacterium
TACAACCGTGACCGCTTCGAGCCCCAAGTCCACGGTCGCATGACGTGGGTCGATAAAGCTTATTTCGCGCCGGAAGCCCTTATGGACGACCAAGGGCGACAGATCATGTGGACCTGGGTCCACGACGGCCGGCCGGACGGCGAGTGGAAAAAACGCGGTTGGACCGGCACCTATGCCTTGCCTCGCTCGCTCTGGCTCGGCGCAGATGGCACGCTCCGCATGCGTGCGGTCAAGGAACTGCAAACTCTGCGTTACAACCCCAACCACTGGAAGAACGTAGTGGTGAAAGCCGCCGGCGAAACGCCGCTCGACAAAGCCCAAGGCCATCTGCTCGAATTGGAAATAGAGATGACTCCCGACGCAGACGCTAAGCAACTCGGCGTCAAGGTGCTGCGCTCGCCCGATGGCGCAGAAGAGACGCTTATCTACTACGACGCGGTGGAGAAAAAACTCTGCCTCGACACCCGTAAGTCGGGCCTCGGCTTTGGCCGCAAGACGATTGAAATGGCCCCGTTCGAACTCGAGAAAGGCGAGCCCCTGAAGCTACGCGTTTTCGTCGACAAGTCGATCGTCGAAGTCTTCGCCAACGACCGCCAGGCCGTCTGCCGCCGCGTTTATCCGACCCTAGACGATAGCGTGGGCGTCTCGCTGTTTACTAAAGGCGGACAAGCCACGGCTACCTCGACACAAGCCTGGGAGATGATGCCCTCGAATCCGTACTAAGCATTTTTTTTAACAATTAGCGAAAATTAGGGTGTTTTCCAGACATTGTATGCGTCTCGATTTGCTTTTCTGCTCCATTTGGGTTAAACATAACTTTCCCACAGTCGCGTTAGATCGATCCTCATGTTCCATCCTCCCACCGCATAAAGGAGCACTTCCATGCTATCTCGCCTTTTTTGCCTGCCGTTTAACCGCCCGATCGCATCCGTCCTCGTTTGGGCAACTCTATTGCTGGCCGTTTTGACATCGTGGCAGGCCGTACAGGCAGCAGAGCCGCCGCAATTCGATCAGGGCAAGTACCTCGTCGTAAACGGCCAACCGCGTCTCATTATCGGGTGCTATGAGATGCCCAAGGACGATGCAGCGCTTAAGCAACTGGCCGACGCTGGGTTCAATCTGGTTTGCACGCGCAGCCGCGCGGATTTGGACCGTGCCCAGAAACACGGCCTCCACGGTTGGGTGCCCATCGGAGCCGGTTACGGGCCGGATCAGCCCGCGGCGCAAAAACGACTGGCCGAACAAATTCGCTCTCTGAAAGATCATCCGGCCCTGTTGGTTTGGGAACTGCCCGACGAGATACTCTGGAACATTTGGCAACGTCATTCGGCTTGGGTCGATGGGCAGCGGGCGGCCGACCTGCGAAAGCACATCAAGGACAATAAATCCGCAACGTCCGAGAAAAAAGCCCAATGGCGCGCCATGGTCGTCCGGGCGGCCGATTTCAACTCCCGCGCGCTGTTCGATAAAAGCGAGGCGATTTTCGATCAACTGAGAAAAGAATTGAACGTCAAAGACGCTCGCCCACAATCTAAATTCTCGCAATGCCACCAGCGTTCACAAAAACTGGCCGCCGCGGTAGCCGACGATTGCCGCATGATTCGTGAAATTGATGCCACTCATCCCATCTGGCAAAACCACGCCCCGCGCAACGGCTTGGCCGACCTGCGGTTGTTCAACCAGCCGGTCGATGCCGTGGGGTGCGACATCTATCCGGTGCCTGAGGGCCGTAACGGACATAGCGATTTGCAAAACAAAACCCTGTCATGCACGGGCGACTTTACCGACCGCATGCAAGCCGGAGGGCCCGGCAAGTCGGTCTGGATGGTCCTGCAAGGGTTCGGCTGGCGAGACATTCAGAAAGGCACCAAGAATTCGCCCGATCCCAACGCCGGACGTCGGCCCTTGATGTACGAAACCAAATTCATGGCCTACGACGCCATTGTCCACGGTAGCGGGGCCGTTCTCTACTGGGGAACCGCTTACATCGAGAAGGACAGCCGCTTGTGGAAAGACCTGCTGGTGATCGCCCGCGAGCTACGGGCACTCGAACCGGCCATCGTCGGCACTCCGCCACAACAAGAGCCGCGTTCGACCGCCAAACCCTGCCGCAATTCTATCGACCCCGGCGATGGCCCCCGCCTCATGCTCCGCAAGACGGGCGACGATTGGGTATTGATCGCGGTAAACGAGCGCCATGCCGCCGTGCCGTTTTCGGTCTCCGATCTGCCACCAGAGCTCGAAGGCAAGACGCTTCACCGATTGCATTGCGACGAAAACCACACGGTCAAAGACGGTCGCTTCGACGACGGCATCCGCCCGTTCAGCGTTCACGTCTATTCGACGTCGCGGCGGTTTAAGCCGTAATCATCGAGCATTAACGTTTCAGAAAGAATACTAACCCGAAGCGCAAGCGAGGGACCTTGATGTTTTCCCTGGCTTTCCGGCCCTCGCTTGCGCTTCGGGTTAGTATGTAGGGCTACCGGTAAAGTACACGGCTGACTTATGACGAGAACGCGGGGACAAGCCCCGTCGCTAACTTTCATAGCTGCCCCTGCACAAAAACTAGGCAACTGTCACCCCTGATTGGCATCGGGTAAAAACGACAGAATTCTTCGCAAGCTCTTGTGAATAAACGTGTTACAAAAATGTCGCGCGAGGTGTGCCCGGTTTATTGGCACCCGATTTGCAAAATGTCTCTGAATCGTCTCGCCTGTAAGAGACGATACTAAGCTTTCATGGATTCCTACGCCCAAACCCTTTATAAGATTTCCTTTCCTACCCCCCCCCGAAAAGGTTCCT
>CAZISU010001046.1:0-2801 GCA_964541935.1 uncultured Planctomycetaceae bacterium
GTATCGGAGGGGCAACCCAACGGACAAAGCATGGCATGCGTACAGACCTTCTAGTTATTTGAGCAATTCATGGTGCGTCGGGGACGCACTCTACAAAAATGCATTTGCAGATATTACTACAAGCTAGATAACCGGCGCATGTGGGTCAATGGTCTTTTCCGTCAGCAGAATTGGCTTTTTGCTTCATTTTGGCGGAAGCTCACTCGTCTTTCTTCTTCCGAATTAGGACTTTACAACGGGCTTTGTCGCATTCTGACATGTCGGATGTGCATGAGAAACCCAACGGTTCTAGCACGCGCGCGTAGAGCACGTCGCAGTGGCGGCAATAGTCGTGGTAGGGCTCGACGTGTTTCATCTCCAACAGACGTCCCTTCGAAGGACAGTTGTGCATGACGATCTCGAACTCGCCAGCCTCATCATCGACGGTCATGGTGAAATCGGCCGCCTCTTCGTTGAGCGTGTGCGACCAATACATCCAACAGCCGCGGATGCCGTGCTCCTTGACCAAATCGCGAAGATTGTCCAGGAATTCGTCGGACAGATATTCCCAGAAACCGTCGACGGCTTCGACCCCGCCGCGTCGTTCGAGGAATTTGAACATCTGGCTATAGGCGGGAATAAATTCGGTGCAGGATATCATTTTGACCTCCGATAGAAACGCTGGATGCTCTTGCCGGTTTGTTCGTCGTATTCGACCAGTTCGAAGGCGAAGGGCGTATCCTCGCAGATGGCTTCGTTCACAGTGCGTGTGGTTTCGACGAAGAGCGGCGATACCTTGTAGTCATTGTCGCGCATGTGCATGACGGCCGGACAGGCCGCGACGTCTATACGCAGTTCGTCGTCGCTGCACGAAATTTCGAACTGTGCTATTTCGGACTGGGCCATTTCGTCTTCGTAGATCTTGGCGAAATGGTCCTGCAAGGCCACCAGCCCACGCTCGATAAGATCTTTTTTCAAAGGCTCGTAGTACGAAGAGCCGAACTCGTGCAAATATTCACGCACGGCGTCCGCGCCGAAGTGTTCGGCGATATAGTCGAGCCCTACGCTGAGGGCGCCGTGAAAATCTTTATGCATGTACGTGTTATCGGCGGCCGAACGCTCGATGACTTCTCGGGGCATGTTGGGTGTCTCCGCTGCTGGTTTGGAAAAATACGCTTGCCGGAAACCTTCAGTCTATTCACAACCTCGTTCCGGTCAAGCCGTGCTGTAATAGTTCCGACGATAGAATGTTGAAAGAATATGGAATGGTTCGCGCGAGGGAAAGGTGGGCATCCGCTCATGCGGCTGTGATGGTATTGCGAAGCCGCAAGCGGCCTTTTGAGTTATAGCAGCAAATCTACGGTTCCCACCACAAAAAGGCCAATGCTGATTATTGCGTTGACGTTGAAAAAAGCCTGGTTCACGCGTGAGAGGTCATTTGGTCTGACTATGGAGTGTTCGTAGATCAAAAGTGCGGTAATCGCGGTCACGCCGGTCAGGTAAATCCAGCCGAAGGCGGGAAACACCCACGCCAGGATGAACAACCCGGCAACCGTACCCAAATGGCAGGCCGCCGCGAGTCGCAACGCCGTGGTGACGCCCAAGCGGGCCGGTACGCTGTGCAGGCGGTTCTTCTTGTCGAAGTCCACATCCTGGCAGGCGTAGATGATGTCGAAGCCGGCGACCCAAAGCATGACGGACACGCCCAACACGACGGGCGGCCAAGCCAGTTCGCCGCGAACCGCCACCCAGGCCGCCATCGGGGCCAACATCAAGGCCGCTCCCAGCCAAAAGTGCGAGAGCATGGTGAAACGCTTGGTGAAACTATAGGCAAACAAAAATAAAAGCACAGGCCCCGAGCAATAGAGCGGCAGTCGGTTGTCGGGCAAAAAAAGCAGCGTGCCGCCCACGAACACCAGCGAGCAGATAACCGTAAAGGCCACAACCCCGGCCACGCTCAGCACGCCTGCCGGCAGGTGACGCTGCTTCGTGCGTGGGTTGATCGCGTCGATGCGTCTATCGACCAAACGGTTAAAGGCCATGGCCGCGCTACGCGCCGCCGCCATGCAGATCACAATCCCCACAAGCTCTTGCAGGCGGAACCCGACGATATGCGGCCCGCCCGCTTCTATGTGATGGGCATCAGACGCATTTGCCGACCACGCCATTACCGCCGCCAGAAGCGCAAACGGGAGGGCGAAAACCGTGTGGCTGAAGCGGATCATCTGCAAAAATTGACTGACTCGCGCGAACACCCAGGCTAGCCTCCCCATCGCGGGCTAAGGCTGTTTTGCACGCCCAACTGGTCGCAAATACGTGCCACGACGCCGTCGACCAGATCTTCCAGCGTGGTGGCTTTGTTGTAGAAGCCGGGCGAGGCCGGCATCACAACCCCGCCGGCCTCGGTCACGCGACGCATGTTTTCGATTTGCACCAGCGAGAGGGGTGTTTCGCGCGTGAGCAAGATCAGTTTGCGACGTTCCTTGAGGTGAACTTCTGCCGCGCGATGGATCAGATTTGTGCCTAAACCGTTGGCAACCGCCGCGAGCGTGGTACACGAACAAGGACAGATCACCATTCCGCGCGTCTGATGCGATCCACTGGCGATGCGGCCCGCCAGGTTGCGGCTGTCTAAGTAGCGAACTTCGCCCGACTCGCCCGACGCCACCGAAAGCACGTTGCTGAGTTCGCTGGAAATGCCGGCCATGGCGCGGATTTGTTTGAGCTTCTTGTCCTTCAGGTCAGTGCCACGATCCAATTTCAGCGTGGCGGGATTAAAACGGTCCAGACTGACGTCCAGGTCCAGTTCCTTTTTCATGATC
>CAZISU010001047.1:0-2798 GCA_964541935.1 uncultured Planctomycetaceae bacterium
CACCCAGCAACTTCACAAGACGAAGGTCAGCACCGACAACGATCTGGACCAGGCCGAGGAACGATATGCGGTTGCCCAGAGCCGTTTCGCTTCAAGCCGAAAGGCCCTGGAGTTGTTCGAGACTCGCTACATCGAGGACTTGCGGCAAGCGAAGGCCGAAATTGCCCGCGCCGGTTCGGCCCTGGAAAACGCCAAGGTGCAGCTTTCCTATGCCACGATTACCGCCCCGATTCAAGGCGTGATCGCTTCGGTGTCCACCGAAGAAGGTGAAACCGTGGCCGCGGGGATGCAGGCGCCCACGTTCGTCACTATCATCGACCTGGAACGATTGCAGGTCGATGCCTACGTTGACGAAGTCGACATAGGCAAGATTAAGGTAGGCCAGAGCGGGGGATTCACGGTCGACGCCTTTCCGGCGACGGAGTTCGAGGGCACGGTCTCGGCCATCTATCCCAAGGCAGTCATCCAGGACAATGTGGTCAACTACGACGTCGTGGTCGACATCCAAACGTCCTACCATGGCCGCTTGCGGCCCGAAATGACGGCCAGCGTAACCATTTTCCTCGACCAACGGCAGGGCATTCTGGCCGTGCCGACCAAGGCGGTGCAAAGACAGAAAGGGAAGACGATCGTGAATGTGATCGAAGACGGCCAAGTCAAGCCGCGCGAGATAAAGGTCGGCTGGCGCGACGGCCCGTGGATCGAGGTGGTCGCCGGGCTTCAGGAGGGCGAGACGGTTCTCATAGAACCGCCGCGCAAGGACTCACAAAAAGATCAGGAGCTGTAATGATTGAGTTGGAGAACATCGAAAAGATCTACGGGAACGGTAGCGTGGCGACACCCGTGCTCAAAGGGATCGGGTTCCGCATCGAACGAGGCGAATACGTGGCCATTATGGGTGCCTCGGGCACGGGCAAGTCGACGCTGATGAACATCCTCGGGTGTCTCGACAAGCCGACCGGCGGCCAGTATTCCCTCGACGGCGTCGACATGGTGAATCTCGACGACGACGGGCTTTCGCACCTGCGGAACGAGAAGATCGGCTTCGTTTTCCAACAGTTTCACCTGCTCGGACGGACCACGGCGCTACGCAACGTGATGCTGCCGCTGATCTACGCCCACGAGTTCCCTGAGGACGCAGAGGAACGTGCCGACGCGGCACTGGTGGCGGTCGGACTGGAGGACCGCATGACGTACCAGCCGAGCGAGCTTTCCGGCGGCCAGCAGCAGCGAGTGGCGATCGCCCGAGCGCTGGTGACCGACCCCGAGATGATCCTGGCCGACGAGCCGACCGGTAATCTCGACAGCCGTAGCGGTATGGAGGTGCTGGAGATTTTCAAGCGGCTGCACCGCCAGGGGCGGACGATTCTGCTGGTGACCCATTCCGAGGAAGTCGCCGAACATGCGGATCGGGTGATTTTGCTAAAAGACGGTATGGTTGCCGAGGATCGCCGCATCGAGCAGCCTCGCGATGCCGAAGAGGAGAAAGCCCACCACGATCAAGAGGAGGCCAACTCATGAAAATTCTACGTATAGTAGGTGAGGGTTTCCACTCGCTGGGCCTGAACAAGGTCCGCACGTTCTTCATGATGGCCGGCACGATAGTGGGCGTGGCGGCTCTGGTTGTTATCATGGCCATAGGCAAGGGAACAGAGCGAAAGGTGATGAAGCGCGTGCAGAACTTCGGTCCACGCGCGATCATGCTTATCGCCGGCGGCGGCAAGGACCTGCCTCCTCCCGACATGAGCGTCACCACGCTCACGCTAGAAGACGCCGAGGCGATCCGCAACGAAATCGAAGGATTGGAAATCGTCACGCCCCAGGCCTGGCGGTTCGACATGGACCTGAAACACGAGAACAACCAGACTCAGTCGGTCGTCTGGGGCGTCGAGCCGCAATGGCACGACGCTTGGAACTGGCCCGTGGCCGAAGGCGAAAAGATCAGCGCGGACGATGTCGCCACCATGGCCCGGGTGTGTGTCATCGGCTCGGCGGTGAAACGCGACCTGTTTGGCGGCCAGGATCCGATCGGCAAGGAACTTTTCTGCAACAAGGTGCGTCTGACCGTCAAGGGTGTGTTGGAGCACCGCGGTGTTGCCGGCATGGGAGGCGTCAAGGAGTTCGACAACCGCATCATCACCCCCATCACCACGGCGATGCGGCGGGTGTTGAACGTCGACTATGTCGGCGCCATTCGAATCGTTACCAAAGACGCCGCGATGATGCCCCAACAGTCCGAACAGATCCGCGAGTTGATCCACCAGCAGCACCATATCAGCCCGCCGCAGGAAGACGACTTCCGCATTGTTTCCCCAATAATTATCGCCAAAATGGTCCGCGGGACCTCGGGAACGATTTCCATGTTGTTAATAGCGCTTACGGCGCTGAGCCTATTGGTGGGCGGGGTCGTGTTGATGAACATCCTTTTGATTTCGGTGGCCGAGCGGACCAGCGAGATCGGTCTGCGCCGCGCGCTGGGAGCGACGCGCCGCGACATTTTTGTGCAGTTCCTCACCGAGTCGCTCGCCGTCACACTCCTGGGAATGTTTATCGGCAGCTTGCTGGGTTTTGGCATCAGTGCGATTTTGCCCCGCTTCACGCCAATTATGACGATAAGTTCCTGGGAACCTCTGATGATCGCGTTGGCGTTCGCGCTCTTGGTAGGAATGTTTTTCGGCGTCCAGCCGGCACGCCGGGCGGCAATGCTGCGGCCGGTCGAGGCACTGCGATAAAATGAAGCTGTCCCGCAACTTGGCGCTCTCCTGCGAGATCCTTGCCTCACACAAACTCCGTACCTT
>CAZISU010001048.1:0-2791 GCA_964541935.1 uncultured Planctomycetaceae bacterium
AGGAGGTAACGCGTTGGATTTGCAACTAATCGGATATTGGCTTTTTGAACTTAGCACTTACTCTTGGGTCATCAGCCCCGACTCGTGGTTGATGATACTCAAGGTGGCGTTCGGCTTGGGTATGGTGATTTTCGTTCACGAACTGGGCCATTTTGGCGTGGCCAAGATGTGTGGCGTGCAGTGCGATAAGTTCTACCTGGGTTTCGATATCGCCGGTTGGAAGTTTTGCAAGTTCAAGTGGGGTGAGACTGAATACGGTATCGGTATCTTGCCCTTGGGCGGATACGTGAAGATGCTCGGGCAGGAAGACAACCCGGCCCGTTTGAAGGAAGAGGTTGAACGAGCCAAGGCGGCAAAAGCAGCCGAGGCGGCAGAGGGTAGCGTTCCGAAGGCGGATGACGATGGTAGGGATGCAGAGGAACTGGTCGATATCGAGGCGGCCGAGCAAGCGCTGTACAACCCGCGCAGCTATCTGGCTCAAAGCGTGCCCAAGCGGATGGCGATTATTTCGGCCGGCGTGATAATGAATATAATCTTCGCCTTCATCTGCGCGGTGGCGGCTTTTTATATGGGCGTGACGCAGACCGCTTGCGTCGTCGGTCAGGTGCAGCCGGGCGGCCCCGCCTGGGAAGCAGGCTTGCAAACCGACGACAAGATCGTGTCCATTGCCGGCAAGCGAGCCTATAGTTTCCGCGACCTTTTGGCCGGGGTTACGCTGGGCGATAGCGACGAAGGCGTGACCATGCTCATCCAGCGGCCGGGCAAAGCCGGGGCAGAAGCCAGCGAAGTCAAGTTGATGCTGCATCCCGAGATGTCCGGCGGATTGTTTCCGACCATCGGCGTAACTTCTTCGCATACCACGACCTTGACGGATAAGCTCAAGGGCGACAAATCACCCACGATTCCGGGTTCGGCTGCCGCAAAGGCGGACAAGCCCTTCAAACCCGGCGACAAAATTGTCAAAATCGGTGACGTTTCGATTAAAAGCTACGGCGATATCCGCCGTTGCTTGATCGAGCAGGTCGAGCGGTCGATTTCTGTTTCCGTCCTGCGTGGAACCTCTTCGCTGGGCAAGGAACTGACGAAGCCCGAAGAGAACACTCTACCCAATGCCGAAAAGCTTACCATCGAGGTGCCCACGCAACCGATGAAACGCATCGGATTGCAGATGTCGATGGGGCCCGTGCTGGCCGTCAAGAAAGACTCGCCGGCCGACAAGGCCGGCATGAAGCAGGGCGACGTGATAACGAAGATCGACGGGAAAGCGGTGGGCGATCCTGTGACGCTAGCTTACCGATTGCGTTCGATGGCTGCGAAAACGATTGCAGTTGACGTCGATCGCGACGGTTCAAGCGTTAAGTTGCCAGTGGTACTTGATGCGATGGAAAACTATGGAGTGCCCATCCGTCCGGTCGGAGCCGTGGGCGTGCCGCAGATGGGCATCGCCTACGATATTCTCAACAGCGTCGATGCGGTTATAGAGGGCGGCTCTGCCCAGGAGCAAGGTGTAAAGTCGGGCGATATGGTCGTCGAGGCCATGATTGTGCTTCCCGACGACGAAACGCTCAAGGAATTGGGCTACGAGGGCGCTTTCAACAAGTCGGCCGCCAAGGAACCGATTGTTTTCAGCGCCGAGAAACCTAACTGGGGGTATTTCTTCTATTCCTTGTTGCAAAATCTCCCTGCCGGCAGCAAGGTGCAGTTGACGTTGGCTGCGGAAGGCGCGGACCAGCGGACGGTCGAGCTGGATATTGCCGAGTCGAAGGACTGGTTCAATCCCGATCGTGGGTTTTTGCTCGATCCGGAGACAATCGTGCGGCAGGCCGAATCGTTCGGCGACGCGGTTTCACTCGGTGCGATTGAAACGTATGAATCGGCCACAAAGGTATTTGTGTTTCTACAAAAGCTCACCAGCGGCCAGATTTCTGCCCGCGCGTTGGGCGGTCCCGTGGCCATTGCCCAAACGGCCGGCCATGCCGCCTCGCAGGGCACGGCCGAGTTGTTCTTATTCCTCACGTTGCTCAGCGCCAACCTGGCGGTTATTAACTTCCTGCCGATTCCGGTGCTCGACGGCGGGCACATGGTCTTTCTGGCATGGGAGGGGGTCCGTGGCAAGCCGGCCAATGAGAATGTGCAGCTAATTTTGAGCTACATTGGCCTGCTTTTAATCCTCAGTCTGATGATCTTTGTGCTGAGCCTCGATTTTGGTTTAATACCTCGACACTAGGTCCGATACGCTTTTGATAAGCGGGAGTCAGTATGGATACTTGGGACATTGTGATCTTGGTTGTGGCCGCCTACGTGGCCATAACCACCCTGGTGCGGCTGATGATTCGACGGCGGGATGTTCTGCTGGCGCGTTTTCGACAGCAGATGGCCGAAGAACAGAAAAAAACTAAAAAGCCGGACACCGGTCAACAGCAGGACAGGGCAGCATAGCCGTAGGCCGATTACAACATGACAAAGCGTTTTTACATAGAGACCGTCGGCTGCCAGATGAACGTGCTCGACAGCGAGTTGGTCGCCTCGGGTTTGACGTCGGCCGGTTACGAACAAGTTTCCACGCGTCGCGAAGCCGACGTGGTTCTTTTCAATACTTGTAGCGTTCGCCAGCACGCCGAGGACAAGATCTATAGCGCCCTGGGGCGTTTGAAGAACGTCAAGGACCACTATCCACACAAGGTTTTCGCGGTCATCGGCTGCATGGCCCAGAAGGACGGCGCGCTCGTTTTTCGCCGCGCGCCGCACGTCGATTTGGTTGTGGGGCCCAGCCAGTTGGGGCGTTTGCCCG
>CAZISU010001049.1:0-2788 GCA_964541935.1 uncultured Planctomycetaceae bacterium
AGGCGAAAACGAGGTCGAAGAAATGGTGGGGACGTTACACGGATTCACTCGGCTGTGAAAAGCGGGTTCCGCTGGCGACCGACAAGGCGGTGGCGCAGTCCATGCTCAAGGAACTGGTGCATAAGGTGGAACGCCAGAAGGCGGGTCTTGACGATCCGGTTGAAGATGAGATGATTAAACTGATCGACGTCCATCTGGCTGACTTCGAAAAGAGCCAAAAGAGTAAGAACAACTCGCCGCGATACGTTGTCGAAATAATGGCCAAGATTCGAAGGTTCATCAAAGCGTGCAATTGGAAACGCACCGGCCAGATCAAGGCTACCGACGTGCAGGGCTTCTTGGCCGACTTGAGAGAAGACGGAATGAGCATACAGACCAGCAACCATTACCTGCGTGCCATCAAGAGTTTTTCGCGTTGGTTGGTGATCAACAAGCGGCTGATAAGCAACCCACTGGATAGCCTCTCGATGCTCAATACGAGTGTCGACCGGCGTCACGATCGACGGCCACTTTCGCAAGATGAATTCTCACGGCTGGTGAAGGTCGCGGAATCGGGACCGCCAATAGAATATATTTGTGGCGTCGATCGGGCCATGCTCTATATCCTGGCGGCATGGACTGGCCTGCGTCGAGGTGAACTCGGGAGCTTGACGCTGAAGAATTTTAAACTCGATGGCAGCCCGCCCACCGTAACCGTCGAGGCGGCATACAGTAAGCATCGCCGCGAGGACAATCAGGTTTTGCACCCGGAAGTGGTCGGCCAATTCCGCGACTGGCTCAAGCTCCGACGCCCCAAGCCGGGCGAGATTCTATTTCCCATCTCCGAACGGAGCTGTGGCATAAACCGCAAGACGGCCAAGATGATGCGCGAAGATCTGGCCGTTGCCAGGCGTGTCTGGATCGCGGAAGCAGACGACGTCGAAGAGCAAAAACGCCGCAAAAACAGCGACTTCCTCAAATACCAGGATTCCAACGGCCGCTTCGCCGACTTTCACGCCAACCGGCACACGTTCATCACCAATCTATGCAAAGCGGAAATCTCACCCAAGACGGTGCAAACTTTGGCCCGCCACGGTGATATTCGCTTGACAATGAATCTCTATAGCCATGTGGATTTGGAAGATCAATCTGCGGCTATATCGAAGTTGCCGGGGTTTTCTGGGGAGGATGGGCGGGCTGCTGGGTGATGGTTGTTCATCGAACTGGACCGTGGGTGGATGGCGGCGGGAGTCGCGAAAAAGGGTGGTTAAATCGGACTCTACTGCTTCCTTCGCCATCCCAACCCCAGCAGCCCAAGTAGGCCGATGGAACCGAGAACGAGAGTGGAGGGTTCGGGGATGGAAACAATGTCGATCTGCAAAGTTGATCCGCTGGCGTAGGTCGAGCCCTGGCCATTTAGCCAGATGTTGTCTGCGTCCACCTCCGTGATACTCCATCCAGGATTTGTTGTTGTGATCGTGGCCCCCACGAAGTCCTGAATCGTCCCAGTGGAGTCGTAGAATCGCCACCCGTTGAAATTCGCAGATGTTCCGGAGAGCGTTGCCGTAAACGTGAGCAAAATCGACGTGTCTGAGAAATCGATTGTCGTGATCGGGTATCCCTGAGGTGACGCAGCAATCTCGACGCCTGGCCCTACTACACTGTCAACTGGAACTCCTCCGAACCCAATAGTGTTCGTGTTTGGAAAGTAGAAGGCAGTGGTGATCGTCTTGCCATCCAATAATGTTTCTGCGTGGCAAACGGTTGAACACAACGGCACAAATGTGAGAACAAGGAAAATAGTAGTTCGCATGGCAGCAGATCTCCCGATTGTGGAGGTGAAAGTTCCGGCTCTTCCGTTCCTAGACGCAAAGTCCTGAAAAACGTGCAAGCCGACTACTTGCCGGGAACCTCCCCAGCAATACCTTCGATTAGAGCAGAAAAATAGGCAAAGGCAAAGGTGAACATTTGGAAGCCGGGTTTCTCGGCATATTCCTGGGCATGTCCTCCCCGGAGAAGTGTATTCAGGACGGTCTTTTGCGTAACTCGGTGCATCATAAGGGACTTGCGCGGATTGGAAGCGTTCGGCACGACGATCGGCAAATCCCGGACGTTGACCTTGTTTTGGCGTGGCCGTTGCGGCTAAGCCCGGCGCGCCGCGAGAAGGTTCTTAGAACGCCTTCTTCTTCGTTGTCCATTTTTATCAACTGCTTGTGCAATTGAATGCGATCCTTACGCTCCCTGCGATTCACGCGGATATCGGCTATCGTGATCCTGAATCGCTTGGCCACTTTTCGTTCCGCATTGTCCGTATAGGAACAAGCCGTCAAGTACTCGCCGCCAAGTGCAAAACTAGTCACCGTGACCTGGAAGCCCCGCCATGGGAAGCGAGATCCCACGCCAACCGCCACACGTTCATCACCAACCTATGCAAGGCGGAAATCTCGCCCAAAACGGTCCAAACCCTGGCCCGCCACGGTGATATTCGTTTGACGATGAATCTTTACAGCCACGTTGATTTGGAGGATCAATCGGCGGCTATATCGAAGTTGCCAGGGATTACTGGGAAGGAGGATGGGCGAGCTGCTGGGTGAAAGTTTGCTCAGTAGGCTGAACCGTGTGAGGATGGCGACTGGAGTTCCAAAATGGGGCCTTTAGTGACACCCGTTCTGACCCAACGAAAAGCACCGCTAGTGCTGCCGCGACACAGAACGCCGGCTTAAGTTTATCCTGCTAACGCGTGGGAATTGCCGATTATCGAGGAGTTTTGACGTAGTTTAAGTTTTCTATCCCATGCGACTTGCTTTCT
>CAZISU010001050.1:0-2781 GCA_964541935.1 uncultured Planctomycetaceae bacterium
CGGATTATTCATGAACCAGTGTTTTCGCTTAGTATGGCTCATGAATAATCCGGGCTAACATTTGCGACAAATCTACCAGACTGAATCAGTCCAGTATCAAACGCCCCGGTGGGGCGATTAGCCAACGTCCGGCAATGCGTAGCTTCTCGAAACGCGATAAACGAACGCGGCCATCGAGGATGCCCGAACCGCTGCGGCGGACCTTCAGCAACAGGCGGTAATAGACGCTCATCATCATGCCGAAGATGCGGCGGCCGTCGGGCTGCAGGTGCTCGAACAGGGTGGAGCCGTCTCGATAAAAAGATCGGGCGCGTTCGAATTCCAACTCGACCAGCCGCTCGAAGCCCGCGCCCGTCTCGCCGCGGCAAAGTTGCTCGGGTGTGTAGCCGCAGTTGTGGAAATCTTCCTCGGGCAAGTATATCCGTTCGGCCTCGGCGTCTTCTTTGAGATCGCGAAGGATATTAGTCAACTGCATAGCCAGGCCGCACTTACGGGCCGGCTCGATGGCGGCCGGGCCGTCGAAGCCCCAGATGTGAATACAGGCCAAGCCCACCGCCGAGGCCACGCGGTGGCAATATTCGGCCAACTCGTCGAACGTCTGGTAGCGACGTGGCACGAGGTCCATTTCCACACCCTCGATCACATCGGTTAAACTCTCAGCCGGAATGTTGTACCGCCCGACCGCATCTGCCAAGGCCGGGAGAATCAACACCGCCGGTTCACGTTGGGTGGCACTGGCTGCTTCCTCGCCGAGCGCAGTCAATAACTGTTCGCGCCAAAGCTGCAACGCCTCGCCGCGCCGCTGGGGCGGATCTTCGTTGTCGCCCAAGTCGTCGGTGTGGCGCATAAAAGCGTACAACGCATCCATGGCCATGCGTTTTTCGCGTGGCAGGAGCATGAAACTGGGGTAGAAATTCGAACGCGACCGCCGTGCCATTTGCCGGCAGTAACCGTAGCTATCTTCAATCGAACTGCCGGGCTCATTCATTGTGTCGTTTGCTTATCGCGTTACTTACGGTCAGATCTGATACAAGGATCGCATAGGCCCCGCCACCATGCCCCGCCCATTAGGCGAAATTTCTGCCACTTCGTCACGACGGGCCTCCGCGACCACACATCGTACTCTTGCCGCCGGATCGCGTCTAGAACGGTTAGACCGCCATGCACGAACAAATCGATGGAAAGGCGGAATTCGCGGGGGACGCTCCACACTAGCGGCTGCCCGGCGCGGAGACGTTGCTGGGCATCGTCGACCGCTGCGGCCAACATCGCTCTAAAGGCCTCGTTACACTGCCGCTTGGCGAACATCGATTCATCGTAGCCGTGCCGCTGCTGCCACTCGATGGGCAGATAGATCCGCCCTCGGTCCCAATCGTTGCCCACGTCTTGCCAAAAATTGGCCAGTTGCAAACCCGTGCAGATCGAGTCGGAGAGTTCGAAACTCCGCTCGTCCGTGCAACCGGCCAGATAGAGCACCAACCGGCCAACGGGGTTGGCCGAATTGCGACAATAGCCCAACAGATCTTCCATGGTCCGGTAACGCGTCACGCGTTGGTCCTGACGGAAGGCGACCAGCAGGTCGGCGAAGGGCTGCGACGGGATTTCAAATTCCTTGATCGTCTCGCTCAGGGCCACGAAGACCGGGTGCGACATCCGCCCGGCGTAGCAATCATCAAGTTGCGACTCCCACCAATCCAACAAGGCCAGGCTTCGCTCGGCGTCGCCCGTCTCGTCGGCCAGATCGTCGGCCCAACGGCAATATGCATATACGTTACAAAAATGCTGCCGCAGCCGCTTGGGCATCAGAAAACTGGCCACGGTGAAAT
The DNA here is from genome assembly GCA_964541935.1 of uncultured Planctomycetaceae bacterium. Classification (GTDB taxonomy): domain Bacteria; phylum Planctomycetota; class Planctomycetia; order Pirellulales; family Thermoguttaceae; genus JAFGTN01. Next base: position 1,827 of record CAZISU010001050.1, read on the forward strand.
TCTCGTAGTGGCTCTCGGCCAAACGACGACAATAGCAGCGGCTTTCCTGAAGCGAGGGCGGCGTCGACGGTTCGGCCCCGGGCCCATAGATTGCAAGTTCGTCGATGAGCGAGTTTTTCTGTGAACGTTTCAAGTAAGCGGCTCTGTTTGGAGATAATCTTGATAGAATGTAGAAAGTACTCGCCACGTTCCGCGTGGCGTCGAAGTGAGGCCAAACGCCCACTATTACGGGAATTTACCAAGTATTGCCCGCCTCGCCACCACGCGGAGCGTGATGAGTACAGACAATAGCCAATCCCGCTGGCCTCCACCGTGGAGATCCATTATTATCCTTCTCGACTGGAGATGGAACCATGAAAATCATACTGGCTGCTCCGCGGGGGTTTTGCGCGGGCGTAAATATGGCGATTGCCAGCCTAGAGGCGGCAATCGAGCTGTACGGGACGCCGCTCTACGTTTATCACGATATAGTCCACAACCGTTGGGTGGTAGAGCGATTTCGGGAACGTGGGGTAGTGTTTGTTAATGAAATAGCCAACGTCCCCAAGGATTCCCATTTGCTCTATTCTGCCCATGGTGTCTCGCCGGAGATTCGTCGTCAGGCGGCCCAGCGGAATTTGCAAACGGTCGACGCTACTTGCCCGCTGGTGACGCGGGTGCATCAGGAGGCGGTTCGCTATGCGGCCGGGGGGTACACGATAATATTGATCGGTCACCACGGCCACGACGAGGTGGTGGGCGTGTTGGGCGAGGCACCGGGATCGATGATCCTCATCGGCGCGGCTGAAGACGTAGACCAAATCGAGGTGGAAGATCCCGAGAAGCTGGTTTATCTAACGCAAACCACGCTTTCGATCGATGACGCCGATCGGATAATCGCGAGATTGCGGCAGCGTTTTCCAGCAATTTCCGGACCCAAGCGACACGATATTTGTTATGCCACGCAAAATCGTCA
>CAZISU010001051.1:0-2777 GCA_964541935.1 uncultured Planctomycetaceae bacterium
ACAAATTCTTCATCGCAAAGTCTCCTTTTCCTCAATAAAGCGGGTGGCTCGGACAGCCGTAGATTGCCCGAGTGCCGCAGGCCCAAGAAACATTTATACACCCAAATTGAACGGCTAACTCACGATGTATCTAATGTATCAATAGCCGGATGTTAAAGCAAGCATCTAACTAGTGTTTACTGGCGAGTTCGGAGAAGGACATGTTGTGGCTCAAAAGAAATAAGAAATACCCGTATCAAACTGACCTGATTTCAGCTTGCACCCCCCTCTCCGCCAGAATCCAAATGACCTCAACCCGCATCACAGCAACGACTTGCGTAGAATAGCAGAAAATCCCGTTTCCATCCGCAATATTTTCCGCCCATACGCGTTTATACTAGTGAGATGACTGCCCCGAACCGACCCAGATCAGACCAACAGAGCAACGATCAGCGACGATTCGCACAATGGGGTCATGAGTATGGCCGAGCCGTGTGGGGGTATTTGCTGGCGATGGTCCGACGCCCGGATGTGGCCGACGATTTGACCCAGGAAGTATTCTGCAAAGCCTGGCAGGCTCGCGACCGCTACCGCGAAGAGGGAAATGCCCGCGCGTATTTGCTGCGCATTGCCGACCGCTTGGTTGTCGACCGAAGTCGCAAGGCCGCTCGGGAAGTTACGCTCGATGCGGAAAACTGGAAGCAAATCGAACCCACGAGCACGGCCGTCGGCCCTGCACAATCGGCCGCAAGCGTGGAAACCGCGCGGCAATTGGCCGAGGCCCTGGAGCAACTTTCACCGTTGCAACGCCGCGTGGTGTTGTTGCGATACTACGGCCGGCTGAGCTTTGCCGAAATCGCCGAAGCGGTCGATTGCCCCCTGAACACAGCATTGAGTCACTGCCGCCGCGGCCTGGGTGCCCTGCGGGAGATCCTTGTGGAGAAGGTCCAATGAGCGACGAAACAAAAATACTAGCAGAGCAGTTGGAAAAGGCTACAGCTCCCGGCAACATCGTCGACGACACGCTAGATGCCGAAACCAAGGCTTTGCGTGAAGGCTGGTTGGCCCTCGATCAACTGATCGAAGCGACGCAACCGTCCGAGACAGAACTGCCCGAGTTGCAATTCCCAATGCAACCGCAGCCGGCCACCAAAAGTAAACTTGCCGTCGCAAAAAAACTGGCCGCTTTGGCCACATTGGCCGCCTCGCTGCTCGCCGCTGCCCTGCTCACTTGGTCGTTTGTCGATGGGCGGCAGGGCGAGAAAATAGTTAAAAATCAATCTAACGAGACGCAAACACCGTCGCCTATCGAAGAGGTTTCGGCCCCCGTGCTCGTCCAAGACGAACAGAAGCCCAGCGATACGGCCGCCGATGAACTCGACTGGGACGCCCCGCTCGACAACGAAATCGCCGCCGCGGGCCAGGAGATGTTACGCATCCAGTCCGACTGGTACGCCTCGGACGACACCTCCAGCGCGGTTTATTACCGTATGCAACAGATGCAGCAAGACCTCAGCGACAACACGCTTTAAAACCCATTTTCTTCAACTCAAAAAAATCAGGAATAGTAACCATGTTAGTAAGATCATTTTTTGTTACCCTGTTGATGGGCATGCTGCTGGGGCTGACTGCGAACGTGGCGATTGCCGACGACAAGGATGACACCGCAAAGAAAAACGCCCCGAAAGCCGAGGAAAAAGCCGATACTCCGCCACCGCCCGCATGGGATAACCGTGGCCGAGGTAACCGACCGCGTGGCGACCAGCCGCCACGTATGCGAGACGGCGAACGACGTCGCCCCGGCATGGGTGGTCCCGCCAAGGGCGGCCCTCGTGGAGGCGGTGAAGAAGGCGGCCGGCGTCGCGGACCCGGCATGGGCGGACCCGGCAAGGGCGGCCCCGGAATGGGCGGACCTCGTGGGGGCGGCGAAGAAGGCGACCGACGTCGAGGATCCATGGGCGGCCCCGGAATGGGCGGTCCCGGCGGCATGATGGGCCCCGGCATGGGACGTGGCCGCGGATTCGAATCGCTACAAAAGGCCGACCCTGAAATGTACAAGATGGCCACCAAGGACCACGAACTCGAACGCCAAACCATGGAACTAAGTGAGCAATTTCGCCGCGCTCCAGAGGAAGGACGGGCGGAAATCAAGAAACAACTAGAGGAAGTTGTCGGCCAGCATTTCGAAGTTCGGCAACAGCGTCGCAAGTTGGAACTCACACGCATGGAAGAACAACTAAAACGCCTGCACGAATCCATCAAACGTCGTCAGGAATCAAGCGAAGATATCATCAAGAAACGAGTAATGCGACTGACCGGGGAAAAAGATCCTTTGGAATTTTAGTGCGGCATGAGATATTCTGTTTAGCCCGGTCGCTTGCGACCGGAGTGTAACTTCTAGTTAATCCCCCCGACTCTTAACACGCGTAACCCGGCGGCAACGCCTGCGTATGGTAATCCGCTACCGGTACGCGCTTAACTTTCCTGCAAGGGAGTGAGAAAGATGAACGTTTTAAGAAATTGGCGTTGCCGCAATGGGCAACGCCTGGCACTGCCGGCTATGCTGGTTGCCATGATCCTTTTGCCGACAGTCGTCGCGTGGGGCCAAAGCGACGCTCCCGGCCCACCACCCGGCCCACCCACAGGCCTTGAAGCCGACCTCGACAGGCCCGGCCCGCCGCCATGGGTTAAAAACCGAGACCGCCGCGATGGACCCGAAATGCGTGGCGAACGTCGTGGACCCCGTGGTCCCGAGATGCGTGGCGAACGACGTGGCCCCCGTGGTCTCGAGATGCGTG
>CAZISU010001052.1:0-2774 GCA_964541935.1 uncultured Planctomycetaceae bacterium
CTCAAGGCCGGCTTCCGACTCGTGAGCGAATTCAGCTCCCTCGTCAGCAGCAGCGAACTCTTCCACCGCACCGACCTCAGGCGTCCCACCCAGCGGCGACTGGGCCGCGCCATCGACACGTTTCTCGACCTCCGTCCCGGCGATCTGGTCGTACACATCGCCCACGGCATCGGCCGCTACCGGGGCATGCAGCTACTGGAAAAGGCCGACCTGGTCGAAGAGCACCTCGTGCTGGAGTTCCGCGACGCCACAAAACTCTTCGTGCCCAGTTCCAAAATCGGGCTCGTACAAAAATACGTCGGCGGCACGAAATCGCGACCCACCCTGGCCAAGCTCGGCGGCACTTCTTGGTCGAAGAAAAAGGCATCCGTGGCCAACGCCGTTATCGACATGGCCGCCGACATGCTCGAACTGCAAGCCGCCCGCGCCGCTCGCCCCGGAATTGTTTTCCCCGAAGATACCCATTGGCAACGCGAGTTCGACGCCTCGTTCCCCTACAACGAAACCGCCGACCAGATCACAACCATCGCGGCCATCAAACACGACATGGGCCGCCCCGCCCCCATGGACCGCCTCATGTGCGGCGACGTCGGCTACGGCAAGACCGAGGTTGCCATGCGTGCCGCCTTCAAAACCGTTGACGCCGGCTACCAAGTGGCCGTGCTCGTGCCCACCACTGTCCTGGCCGAACAACACCACCGCACATTCACCGAGCGCATGGCCGCCTTCCCCTTCGATATCGCCGTGCTCTCGCGATTTTCCACCCGCAAACAACAGACCCAAACCATCGAGCGACTGGCCGCCGGCCAGGCCGATATCGTCATCGGCACCCACCGCCTAGCCCAGCCCGACGTGCGTTTCGAAAACCTCGGTCTGCTCATTATCGACGAAGAACAGCGTTTCGGCGTCGACATCAAGGAACGCCTCAAGGCCCTCCGTCGCACGGTCGACGTGCTCACCCTCACCGCCACGCCCATCCCCCGCACCCTGCACATGGCCGTTTTGGGCCTCCGCGACATCTCCAACCTGCAAACCCCGCCCGAAGACCGCCTCGCCGTTGAAACCCGCGTAACGCGCTTCAGCTCCGACCTCATCCGCCACGCCGTCATGCGCGAACTCAACCGCGACGGCCAGATCCTTTTCGTGCATAACCGCGTCCGCGATATCAAAAAACTCGCCGACCAGTTACAACGCATCGTGCCCGAGGCCGTCATACGCATCGGACACGCACAGATGCCCGAGGGCGAACTCGAACGCGTCATGATGGATTTTGTCGACCACAAGTTCGATATCCTCGTCGCCACCACCATCATTGAAAGCGGCCTGGATATCCCCAACGCCAACACCATTTTCATCGACGAGGCCGACCGCTACGGACTGGCCGACCTGCACCAACTCCGCGGCCGCGTGGGCCGCTACAAACACCGCGCCTACTGCTACCTCTTGATCGATCCCAACAAATCGCTCACCCCCGTCGCCGCCAAGCGCCTCCGCGCCATCGAAGAGTTCAGCGACATGGGCGCCGGTTTCGCCATCGCCATGCGCGACCTCGAGATCCGCGGCGCCGGCAACATTCTCGGCACCCAGCAAAGCGGCCACATCGCCGCCATCGGCTACGAGCTATATTGCAACCTGCTCGAACAAGCCGTGCGCGCTCTGCGTCGCCTGCCACCCAAAGCGGCCGTCGAAGTCGAAGTCGACCTGCCCTGCCGCGCCTTCATCCCCCGCAACTACGTCCCAGACATGCGTCTGAAAATCGACCTCTACCGCCGCCTGGCAAGAGTATCGACCCAAACCGACCTCGACGACATGATAGCCGAATTTGCCGACCGCTTCGGCCAGCCCCCGCCCTCGGTCCAGAAGTTACTAGACCTCGCCGCCCTCAGGATCGCCGCCCACCACTGGGGCATCCACGGCATCCGCCTCGAAGACGACTACGCCGTTTTCGGCTACACCTCCCGCCGAAAAATCCAAGAACTAGCCGACAAGAAACCCAACAAGCTCCGCATCGTAGACACCAAAACCGCCTACCTCCCTTTGGGCAAGTCGGCCAGCGACCCCGAAGAAACGTTCGAGCGCATCAAATCCCTGCTGCACGCATGAAAACAATATGGGCAGCCTCGATATCTTGCCTATTATAGCCCGAAGGGCTTGGGATAATACAGCCCGGGGTTGCCGCGCAGCGGCTACCCCGGGTGACGAAGACGAAACGCAACATAAACCCCAACGGGTTTTCGGAAAACGCATTCCACATTCCTTTCCTAGCCCGCTCACTCTTGCGCGAACAATCCTGATGGATAACGCATTGCGGTCACACGTCCGTCGCCACGCCGGCGATGTTTGCGAGTACTGTCGCTTACCGCAAAAGATCTATCGCTTGGAGTACCGCGACCCGGTTGCGTTGCTTGACGTACGCATTTTTTCGAAGCTTAGGGGAATTTATGTAAATTGAAAGATAGTATGACTGTACTCTTTGATACCTTTTTCTTTCAGCATTTTTTCCATGGTTTTATTTTTCTTGTCGCTACCAAATCCAATCAATGCTCTCCTTAATGTTTCGATATACAAGAGCTGTTGATATTGTTCAGGGGCCATGTTATGAGCAGAAACGTGAAGAAACTCTTCCAGAGCCGGTGCCTTAAATAGCCCTTCAAGATCACTCAATCCTTTCATGTTTTCTATGAAAACCCTGCGTAATGATGTCAAATGGGTAGTGTCAGTGAGGTGCCCCCATTTTTTGGTCCAGGGGTTATGAGAGTATGGATTGGGTTAAG
>CAZISU010001053.1:0-2772 GCA_964541935.1 uncultured Planctomycetaceae bacterium
GCCATCGGGACGATGGTGGACATGGGAATCATCATTCTGGAGAATATTTACGGCGGTTTGAGCGATTGGGAGGCGGGAGGCTCGCCCGGCGGGCCTGAGGGGCGATTGAAAGTCATTCGCGAATCGGCCGCCGAAGTTGTGCCGGCCGTGATCACGGCGGTTACTACTACAGTCGTCAGCTTTCTGCCAGTTTTTCTCCTGACCGGCCGCGACCATAGACTGTTCGCCCCCTTGGCCTGGACCAAGACCTTTGCGCTGACCTCCAGCCTGATCGTGGCGGTGGTGGTCGTGCCGATGCTCTGTCGCGTTTTTCTGAAGAGTTCACGCTCGCCACGGTGGGCGAGCATCGTAGCTGGGCTGGCGTTTGCCAGTCTGAGCGGCAGCTTGTGCTTTTTCGTCTGGGATGGCCAAATGGCGGATAGTCTCCTCTGGGTGACCGCCGCGGCTGCCACAGCCGGCTTTCTGGCCGGTCTGTGGATGACTCGCGAGAAGATTCGGCCGATGGAGGAGAACCCTGCCAGCCGGTTCGTTCGGTGGATCTATGCCGGCAGGCTGCGCCTTGCGCTGGACCACAAGATGTTTATGCTGTCGTTTCCGGCGGTAATCATCGTCTTAGGGCTGGGGGCCTACTATGGTTTGCCCACCGTATTGCGCCCCGTCGAGAAACTGTTTACGACGTTCGGTGCCGATCTCAATCAGGTACCCGGTTATGTGAAAGCCAAGCACACCTTCACCGGACTTAAAAGCGACGACTGGATCGCACTGGATGAAGGAAGTTGGTTCTACATGCCCAGCTTGTATCCGGCTGCCAGTTTTTCTCAGGCGATGGAGGTATTGCAGACGCAAGACGTGATGATCCAGCAAATTCCCGAAGTCAAGGACGTGCTCGGCAAGATCGGCCGCATCGAATCGGCGCTGGATCCGGCCCCGGCGGCAATGGTGGAAACCTACGTCATGCTCGAACCTCGCGACAAGTGGCGGCCCGGCATGACCGAAAGAAAGATCTGGGACGAAATCAACAAGGTGGCCACGCTGCTGGGTGTCACGCCGGCGTCGCCGCTACAGCCCATCGAAGGCCGTGTCGTTATGCTGCAAAGCGGAATCAAGGCGCCGATGGCCGTGCGGATCTACGGCGATACCCTGGAAGGCCTGGGTGAAGCATCGTTGGCCGTGGGCGAGCATATGAAAAAGCTCCATCACGTCAACGCGGGGACCGTGAATCCCGACATCGTGATGGGCAAACCGTACTTCGAGTTCGAAGTGGACCGCGAAGAAGCAGCCCGCTACGGCATGACCACGATGATGGTCAACCAGATCGTCTCCGCCGGACTGGGCGGACTGGACGTGACCTCGACTGTCGAAGGCCGCGAACGCTATCCGATTCAGATCCGCTACCACCGCGACGTCCGGGAACGCCTGGATGAATTGCGTCAAGTGCCGGTAGTTACTCCCACCGGCAACGTCGTCCCCTTGGAGCGACTTGCCAAGGTCGCCACTACGTGGGGTCCCGGTGCGATCAATAGCGAGGACGCCCGCCTGGTAGCACACGTCTCCTTTTCGCCGTCTGGAGCCGCGGGCGACTTAGAGACCGTCGAAGCGGTGATGGATTCCTTACGAACGGCTCGCGAAAATGGTGATTTGAAGTTTCCCGAAGGCAATTTCGAGTTACAGGCCGTCGGTTCATTCCAGAATCAAATCGAAGCGAATCTGCGCCTGATGTGGATCGTTCCGACCGTCATGTTAGTCAACTTGATGCTGATCTATCTCACCTTTCGCAATTTCCCCATCTCGTGCGTGGTCTTCTCGGCCATTCCCGTGTCTTTCTCCGGCGGCATGATAGCCGTGGCGATCATGGGTGTCGACATGAACACAGCGATTTGGGTTGGCTTCATCGCGCTGTTCGGCGTGGCGGTCGACGACGGGGTCGTGATGGCCACCTACATTCAGCAGACGCTGAAACGCCACACCATACGAAACATCGAGGACCTTCGCGGCGCAATTTACAAAGCCGGCTTGAAACGCATTCGTCCCTGCACAATGACCACCGTTACAACGTTGGTGGCACTGGTGCCGGTCCTGATTTCGACGGGACGCGGCGCGGACGTAGCCAGGGCGATGGCCTTGCCAGTATTTGGTGGCATGCTGATCGAGCCGCTAACATCGTTTATCGTACCAACCATGTATTGTGCTTACTTGGAGTTTAAGATGAAGCTGGGGCTGAGTGATGCCCAGTGGGAGACTACCGCAACGGGCAATCACGTTCCTAGGCTTACAACAAAGGATGTGGAGACTGCAAGCGTTTGAATTCCCCAGAGTAATCTAGCCACAAAGATGTCTAGCCAGAAGCATGTATCCAGCAGGCCATTGAGGAGCTAACGTAAGGTTCCACAAGGTCAACAGACAAGGTGCGCTAATACGCAAACAGCTTTTACAACGGTCTGAGAGAATCGCTTGTCTAAAATGAACCTTGTGTTCTTGCAGAGCGTAAAGAATAGAGCCTTTCTTCTTAAGCGGAAAGTTTTACAGTGAAAGGCTTGAAACAGAAGGAGTTCCATAGGTGTGTGCGGAATCTTGCTTGACGTGAGACTGCGTAATAGAGAGAATATAGGTATCGTGGTTTGCCTGGAAGCCTGGGCTGAAACTTGCTGGTCTTTCGCTCCAAGTGTGAAGTTCCAGCGACTGATATCGCGAATGGCCACCTTTAACAATTGAACCTTAAAGAAAGAGCATTTTTACTGCTCACGTTTATCATGGCGGGCTTTGTATCTAAAA
>CAZISU010001054.1:0-2771 GCA_964541935.1 uncultured Planctomycetaceae bacterium
GGAATAAAACCGGACCAAAATGAACACCACATTACTCCTCATTTTCGGGAGCCCAGGGTTAGCCCAAGTTGCTCAGTTCGTGGCTGGGGCGAGTTTTCTGGATATTTTTCCGGCCGGAAAATGGGTGCCTCGATGGTTGTAATTTTCGGCTCATCCCACAAGTGCGTACCTTGTGCGATGGAGGGCGAGGATTTTGGGGGGAGTTCCGGGGACAGTATACTTAATTATTTCATCCGAGTTTTTCGGGCCGGGTTTCTAAGAGTTATGTATACTGTCCCCGGAACTCGGTCCCCGGAACTCGGTCGAGTTCGAGGAACGACTTCCGTACAGGCACGGACCCGCACGGGTAGGATTAAGCTGTCTTGGACAGCCGCACCGTTTATGACTAAACTCGTGAACCCGGCGGCTCACGCGCGAATCCAGCGACGGGTTGGGCTACTGTATCTCCGGCATGGGGAGTTGTTCGCCGCGGAGTTGGCGGGCTTGGTCTTCGAGGCTGTAGACGCCGTAGAAGGTGGCGTTGCAGTCGATCCAGGCGGCCAGGCGGCGGTATTCGGCGTCGCTTAGGCTGGCGTCGTAGTGGCCCTTGCGCAGGAGCTTCATCAACCGGCTGCCACGCGAGCCGTACATGCCGCCGGGCGGAGTGACTTGGATCGTCTGCCGGCCGCCGAAGCGGGGGACCAGGGCCTTGGCGGCGTTCTCGGGGTTGGTCCCGGCGCCCCAGAAGTTTACGTCGCCCGTAAGTGAGACGTACGAGCGGCTGAAACCTTCGTGCGGCGTGCCGGTCAGGTCGATCTTGCCTTCGGTCTTCTCGCCGCCGTGGCACTCCACGCAGTGCCGGTCGAGCACCGGCTGAACGGCCTCGACGTACGAAAACGGCCGGCCGCCCAACTCACCCGGCTCGATCGGCGAGGCGGGCCGATGCAGCGCAATGGAGTCCTTGGCAACGGGCGCAGTCATTCGGTTCTCGTGACAGCCAACGCACGACACCTTCTCGCCCGGCTGCAAGTAGGTGGCCGAGTTCATCGTTTGGTAGGCACGGCCGTCCGCGTCCAACGCTTGGAAGAGGATCAGCTTCCGGGCCGGCACGATGAATCGGGCCGAGCCGTCCGCCTCGACCGGCACCGTGCCGAGTATCGCCCGGGCGTTCTCCTCCCGAGCCGCGCCGATCGGCGGCGAGTTGGCCACGTTGGTTGTTTTGGGAAAGATTTGGATGACGCGAAGCTGCTTGATCGTGCCGCGCGGCACGTCGCCCAGCCCTTGGTAGACGTCGGTCAGCATCATCTCGCCGGTCGGTCGCGTCCGCTTGGATTTCTTGGGCAACTGGCTTTCCAGCACCGGCGGGACGGGCCGCGATCGCAAGGGGCAGGGGTTGGTCGTGCCGATATCCGGGTCGCGATAGAGCAGCTCCCGGTTGTTGAAAACGTCGAGCGTGTAGAGCCCCAAGGCGTTGCGGAAGTTGGCACCCGGCTCCCAAACCAAGGGCATCGGGCTGTAGGCAACCAGATAGTATTTCTCCGAGAGCGGCCAAGGCGCCGCGTAATACTCGTTGATCTTGCGGCCTTCGGCTTCGGGGAACGGAATCTCGGGCGTAATCCGCGTGATCGCCTCCTGGCCGTTGTTGTTGACGGTCGGGTCGACGATCGCGATCGATCCGCCCGCCACCGAATGGTGCGCCGAAGCCGCGAAGATGATCTTGCCGCTGCCGGGGATCGGCTGCATCTGGAAGGTGCAATGCGGGCTGGGCGTGCCGTTACCCCAGACGGCGATCGGGTTGCTGCCGTCCGGCCGCGAGGCCCAAAGGTTCTGGTGCGTTACCGCGTCGCGGTCGATGTAATCCCATCGCGAGTACAGAACGTGGCCCGTGTTGGAAACCGTGGGGAACCACTCGTTCGTGTCGTGAAACGAAAGCGTGTGGAGATTCTGGCCGTCGCCGTCCATGCGGTGCAGCGTGTAGACGTGCCAACGCTGGCTGAACTGGCCACCGAAACATCGGGCGTAACCGCGTCGACGAGTGGAGACGAAGGCCACGCCACCGTCGGGCAAGTAGGTGGGCATCAGGTCGTCGTACGGACCGGCCGTGAGTTGGCGCAGCCCGGTCCCGTCGACGTTCACTTCGTAAATGTGATAGAAGCCGTCGTCGGTTACGTTGTCCAACTCTTTCCAGTCGTGTCCGCCATCCTTGCATTCCACGTACGAGAAGACGATCCGCTTGCCATCGTACGACAGCCGCGGTTCGAGCACGCAGCCGCCGGACAGCTTGCCATCGAGGATGTCGCGGCAGGCCAGCGATTGGCCCGGCTTGTCGATCACGCAGATACCGCCGCCCGGCCGGGCACGCCATCCGTAATACTGCATGACCAGATGGCTGTACGAGGTAGGCACCCGCTTCGTGCAGAGCAGCTTGCCAAAGTTCATTAGCGGGTTGGCCAACACGATCCGCCGCTTCAGCCAGCGTACGCGCTGATACACCAGCCGGCTCTCGTCGAGGCTCGGCTCCTTGCAATTGGCCAGGCTCGATACGCGATCCAATTGCACGGCCTGGACGGTCAACTCGGGCGTGCGAGCAGTTTGTATTAGATCGTCCAATACCTGCCGGGCTTTTTCCAGATGCAACTTGGCGGCGGCCGCGTACGATTCGGGCGTTTCATCGAGCTTGTCCTGTCGGGCCCAGTCGGCTTGGACCATCATGCAAAGGTCCAACTCGGGCAACGGGGCGTTGGGGTCGGGCTGAAGCTTGGCGTCCAGCGGCGCGGCCGTGCGGCGGATGG
>CAZISU010001055.1:0-2765 GCA_964541935.1 uncultured Planctomycetaceae bacterium
TTCAAACCGGCTTTTTCAGCCCCCAAACGTTGCACTTTCAGACCGGCGTTTACATATGTCGTCAATCATCGTCTGAATCGTTATCGTTTCAGTCTCGCACACGAGTTAGGCCACTGCTTTCTTCATAAGGAAGTATACACCAAGCTCAAGTTCAATACCTCGGCCGCCTGGAAGGAGCAAATAGGAACAGCCATTCCAGAAAAAGAGTATGGTTACCTTGAGTATCAGGCCAACTCTTTCGCCGGCCTGGTTCTTGTGCCACCAGAAGCACTTGAGAATACGTACGACGAAGCCTGTCAGAAAATAGAACAGGCGGCCGGTTTATCGATTCAACTTGATTCAGATGTTGCAAAGGTCTATATCGCCAAGTTTATTGGCGATATGTTTGAAGTCTCCGCGGAGGTTGTTTGTAAACGTCTCGGGTGCGATGGCATCTGGGCAAAAGGCTAACCGCCATAGCGATTAAACCAAGCCCGCTTTTCAAAGGGCTGCTTCTCCGGTTGCTCGCCTGGTTTGGCTGCAACGCCGATGGGCAGTAGGATGCGTACGGTTTGTCCGGTGGGCACACCCAACAGATCTCCGATTCGTTGAGCCACGTCATCTACGCGCAGCACGCCGTCGAGCCAGACGGTGGCGTAGCCCAGGGCGGCTATGGCTAGCAGTATGTTCTCGACGGCGGCGGCGGTGTCTTCGGCTGGAAAGGCCAGGTCTTTGAAGACCGGTCGCGGGTCGGCGATGCAAACGATCATGGCCTTGGCCGTTTTGCAGACCGGGCGGCCCACGATTTGTGCGATCTGGGCCAAAAGGTCCGCGTCGTCGACGATCACAAACGAGGTGACCTGCTGGTTGCAGGCCGAGGGTGCATGAATCCCCGCCCTAACGATCTTCTGCAGATCCTCGCGCGGGACGGCCGCATCGGTAAAATCGCCGCGATAGCTGTAACGCTTGGAAATGGCTTCGAAAAGTTCCATGTGACTAAATCTCCTGGCGGTGGTCGGTTATTGTTTCGGTTTGAAGAGTCCGGACAAGAGGCCGGCGAGTTGGTCGATGGTCTGCGGGTCGGGCAACGGCAGGCGTAGGTAAGGCTCGCCGCTGGAATCGTCGCGCGCGACCAACGACGACAATCCGGCTGTTATCCCGTCCGAGACAGCGCCTCCGTCCGAAGCTGCTGCATCAGTATGGCTCTTTTCATCCCCGGCGGCAACAGCTTTTGAAAGCTCTCCCAGAAATGCGGCGCCCGCCTGCAAAACTCCGGTCCACGGATGGTCTTGGAGGCCGGCGGCGTCGGGGTTGGGCGATTTCGATTTGGCCTGATCTGTCCGATCGGGGCGAGCATGTTTTGCATCAACGTGCACTACGTGCGGTTCTTCAACCGCACTGCCGTTGCGGCTGGGCACATCTTCGGCCGAAGCCGTTTGTGGAATCGAGTCGGACGCCTTTTCGACGGTTTCCATGAATTGCTTGAGTTTCGAACCGCCCAGAAAGACTTCTTCTTTGCCGCCGTCGAGGACGCCGGTGAACATCGACTTTTTGAAGCTCAAGAGGTCGAGCATGCCGTGTTCGATGGTGCCTTCGGCGATGAGATGCACGATCCGCACGGGTTTCTTTTGGCCCATGCGATGTACGCGGCCGATCCGCTGTTCGAGCACGGCCGGGTTCCAGGGCTGGTCGAGGATGACCACGGTCGAGGCGTTTTGCAAATTGAGGCCTACGCCGCCCGCGTCGGTCGAGAGGAACAGGCGGCAGTCGGGGTCATTCTTGAAGCGGTCGACCAGTTCTTTTCGTTTCGGGCTGGGCACGCCTCCGTGGAAGAGCACGTATCCCAAGCCCGCCTTGTCCAGGCGCTTGGCCACGATTTTGTGCATGCGCGTCCATTGGCTGAAGATCACGACCTTGGCCTTGGGGTCTTCGAGCACTTCGCGGAGCAAATCCGTAAGCTCGTCGGCCTTGTGCCCGTGATCGGTGTCCTGGTCGAGCAGGTATGTGCTGTTGCAAGACATGCGCATGTTTTGCAAGGCGATCCTCATGCGAAGTTGATCGGCCTCGCGGAGGTAGCCGAACCGCCGCCATTTGGCCACGATGCGAACGACCGTCTGGCGGTTCTCCTCGTGGTGTTCGAGTTGTTCGCGGGTCATGGGCACGAAAAGCTGCTTGTCGATTCTGCCCGGCAGTTGATCGAGAACCTTGTCTTTGGTGCGGCGGACGAGGATCGGCTTGAGGGTTTTGGAAATATCGTTGAGCTGCCGGTATCCAACCACGCGGCCGTTTTCGTCGACGTGCTGGTGATGGTCGAGGAAGCGGAACATGGGGCCCAGGCGGAAGCGGTCGACGAACTCGACGATGGAATGCAGCTCTTCCAGGCGATTTTCCAGCGGCGTGCCCGTCAGCACAATCGCGTATGGCGATTCCAGGCGTTTGATGCACTGCGCGGTGCGGGTTTGCCAGTTCTTGATCCGCTGTGCCTCGTCCAAGACGATCAGGTCGGGTTGCCAGTCGCTTATCAGTTCATGGTCGCGATGCACGACGTCGTAGTTGGTCAGCTTGAAGAAGGAGTCTTCGCGATAGAGTTTTTTGCGATTGGTTTGCAGCCCTTCTACGACCGTGGCATTGCGGTTAGTGAACCGCTCGATTTCGCTTTGCCATTGGTATTTCAACGAGGTGGGCGAGATGACCAGCACGCGCCGGATGCCGACCGTTTTGGCGAGTATTTCGGCCGCCGCGATGGCTTGAATGGTCTTGCCCAGGCCCATGTCGTCGGCGATGAG
>CAZISU010001056.1:0-2764 GCA_964541935.1 uncultured Planctomycetaceae bacterium
ACTGATAAGCGACCTGGGTGAACTCGTCGAGCTTACCAAGTCCAAAGAAGCGACACCCGTGCCGCACGGCAAGTATCGCCTCTCGTGGCTCAAGCTGCAAGTGGCCGATGCGGACGGTCGGGCCTGGCACTACACGTTTCGCAGCAATAAGAGAAAGGATTTCTCCGTGGGAATTGGCAAGCAGGCCACCGTCTCACTGCTGCAGAAAATCGACATGCGAGTGAGCCTCGATGTGAAACAAGGAAAAGTCGAACCGAGCCAGACGTTCACCGTTCGTCCCCAGGTGACGGCCGACAGCAATACGCTCTACCTTTCCGGATGCACCGTCGGCGGAGAGAACCGCTCAAACTCAATCGAACGCTCCGCCGAGATTCTACTGCTTAGTCCCAAAGGCAAAACCGTCACTCGCGGCGTAAGCGGCTTCTCGTGAGGCAGCTTGTGTGGGCACTCGTGTCGAGTGCCAAGTGATGCCGCGGGCGAGTACGTCGTACAGGTGACTTTCGACACCGGCCCGCTTCAAAGCAAGGTCACCGGCCGTGCCAAGGTTGTGGTACGGGAAAAATAGTCGAAAAAATAGATGGTTCAGTTTGTCACTACTCCAACCCTGCGGAAGCTGGCGCTACTTGCGATGCTCGTTCTTGCCGGCTCGTCGCTGTCGGCTGACTGGCCACGCTTCCACGGTCCACGTGGAGACAACGTCTCGCGGGAATGTGGGCTACTGAGAGCGTGGCCTGCGAATGGGCCGCGGCTGCTGTGGACAGCCAAGGGAATCGGCGCAGGTTTTTCTAGTGTTTCGCTGAGTGATGGCAGGATCTATACGTCTGGCAATCTCCGCGGCAAGACGGCCGTTACGGCACTGGACCTGGAAGGCAAAATCCTCTGGCAGGTTCCCGGCGGTGAGGCTTGGACCGCAGCGTATGTGGGCACACGGGGTACGCCGACCGTGGACGGCGGGCGCGTTTACCACGAGAGTCCGCTGGGGCAGGTTGTCTGCCTGGATGCCAAAACGGGCAGGCAGGTCTGGGGGCTGAATATCCTTGCAGAGTTCGAGGCCCCGAACATCACCTGGGGCCTTTCGGAATCGCTTCTTGTGGACGGCGAACGGCTGATATGTTGCCCGGGTGGAGAACATGCCAGTCTTGTAGCGTTGAATAAAAATGACGTCGAACTCGTCTGGGCGAGCAAATCCAACGGCGACCTGGCCGGATATGCCACGCCGAACGTGATCGAGTATCGAGGGCTGCGGATCATCCTGGCGATGAACCAGAAGGGCCTGATAGGTGTCGGCGCGGAGACGGGCGAACTGCTCTTTCGTCATGCCCACGAAACTCGTTACGACGCCAACGCCGTCACGCCCCTGTTCCACGACGGCTGTGTTTTTATCACCTCCGGATACCGCTCAGGTTCCGAGATGCTGCGACTCGTCGTGAACGGCAAGAAGGCTTCGCTGCAGAAACTCTGGGAGTCGAAGGATCTCGATAACTCACATGGCGGCGTAGTGTTGGTCGACGGCTGCCTATATGGCGCGGCGCATCAGGCTAAAAACACCCGAAAAACCCCTTGGGTCTGCCTCGACTGGAAGACGGGCCAGACGAAGTACGCTGCCAAGGGCGTCGGCACGGGCTCACTCACCTGCGCCGACGGCATGCTCTACATGCTCGGTGAAAGAGGGCGGGTTGGCCTGATTAAAGCCGGCCCCGCCGCGCACTCCATCGTCAGCTCTTTTCAACTTCCCAAGATGGGAGAGGGCCCCGTCTGGGCTCATCCAGTCATCTGCGACGGTCGCCTCTATATTCGCCATGGCGACGTGCTGTACGCCTACGATGTTCGTGGGCAGTAACCGTCTCACGAACCTTTCCTTCTCAAAAAACGGGTGTTTCCCGAGCGGCGAGTCACGCCTGCTCGATCGAAATGATCCAGCAATGGTAGGGCGAACTTGCGAGTTGTGTCCAGCAGATACTTGAACTTGACGCTTTCCAGCCGGCCTTCGCGCTGGATATATTCGACGAGTATTTCGCGGGCCCGATCGACAGAGTCGCAATGAAAAAGCATTCCAGCCTCGACACGTATCAGACGCTTGTGCTCCTGCAGGATCTTGAGAAGCTTTTCCACGCTAGGGCGGTCCAATTGAGTTTTGTCGCAGAGTTCCTCGATGCCGGGTGGACGATAGCCCGTATCGCGGAAGAGGCCTTCGATGGCTTCGAGATGTTTGCCGTCTTCGCCTTGGAACGTGGCTGAGTGGCCGCACGATGCCAAACGCCCGTCGCGTTCGACGAGCCGAGCGTCGGATTTCATTAGTGCAATCAGGCCGTCGAGGACCGCATGGTCGGTGCCCGACGCTTGCCGCAATTGTTCGAGGAGGATGCCTGGGCTTTCGGGTGAGTCACGGTGGAATTCTTCCACGATGTTCATGACATGCCCGCTCATCTCGGCCGCCGTGTGGCGATGCATATACATCCCCGCAGACAAGGCGTGCACTTTACCTTCTTGCTCTAGAACAGTGAGAATTTCACATACCTGTTGGGGGCGAGTTTTGGTTCGCGTGGCGATTTCATTCTCCGCGGCGGCTCCCGCGCGGGCGTTTTTTACGGCGTACTCTACGAAACTTCTCTGGGTGCGAATTGCTTCAGCCCGTTCGCGCAGGTCTTCGAGCAGGCCGGGTTTGTTGCGTTTGAGCTTTCGCTCGTTGCCTTCGATAAGAACACCGCCGCCGATCGTGCGTATGGGCGAAAGCGATCGGACGATGTAGCGGTCGCCCGGGCCG
>CAZISU010001057.1:0-2762 GCA_964541935.1 uncultured Planctomycetaceae bacterium
CTGCGGGATTCCTTGTTTTTCGCGATAGAAACCGAAGCGGCCGGCAAAACGGATCTCGCCCTCGGCGGTTCGCTCGACAGTAGGGTCTGCCGAGAACAGGACCGTATCGGTGCGGTCGGCCAACTGGACTTCGCAACCGCGCGCGGCGAAACCTTGCTCGTCGTTGCCGGAGAGCTGCAACGGACGGACTCCAGAGATTGTCGGCGTGCCGAAATGCGGCTCGATCAGGCTAACCACTTGCGTCTTGGCGATGGGCTTAGTGTTGGTCTTAACAGATTTATCTGCCCGGTTATGCAGCATGACCCATTTCATTTCGTAGGGCCCGCCGGCGGGTGAACGGCCGTCGCAGACGTTTACCTCAGCCCCATCGGCGCTGACAACGGTAAGCCTCACATGCAACCCGTCGCCGCTCTTAAGCTTCCAATCCGCCCACCATGGTGCGCCGGACTTGCCGCGCTGGACGTTGTACAAGTGCGGAAAGGCGAACATCGGCCCGCCCCAGCCGTAGTTGCCTTGCCGACAGCCGTGCGCCTTGAGCCATTTCGGATCGCCGTAAGCAACGTCCGCTCCGGCCAGTGTACCGGACTGCTTAGCAAGCGTGATGCCCTCGGTTGCAAAATCGCCCTCCTGGCAGTGGAAGCACCACCAGTGATCGTCCCCGCCCGAGATGCGATAGAAATCGAGGCAATAAAAGCGGTCCGCTCCCACATCGACCATAGCCAAGAGCCGACGCTGCCACTGCTGTGGCGGCAGTTCGTAGCCCTGGCCGGCATCCACGCGGTCTTTGTAGGCCTGGGCCCGAGCTTCGACGATCCGAACCGGCCCAGCCTCGGCGAACAATTCGGCCTGGGCCGTCATCGCGCAAAACGGTATCTGGCGAGCAACGTTGTGACTGGTCCAGGAGTGTTCCCAGTAGCCCCAGTTCCGTGGATAACCCATGTGGCTCAAGAGGATGCCCTTGTATGCCTGCAAGCCGAAGTCCAAAAGATTATCCTGCGTGTGTCCCCGAGCGTGGCCGTGCATCATCCATAAGGCCCGTTTGTCGTCTCCCCGCCCGCCTCGGAGAATGGCAATCCCATAGCCATCGTGGATCGAACTGCGGTCGTTCCAATCGTCGGGCCATTTGCAAGCTGCCGCGCGAATCTCTTCGAGCGTGAAGGGGAAATCTGACGAGGGCTTCCAGCCGGGAGTATTCACCAACGCCCAGGCGAACTTCGGATCGCCAAACAGCCGATAGGCGTGCTCAAAAGAGGCCGCATTCGCATCGTGCCAGGCAATCTTGGGAAGCTTCCTGTATGCCGCCCATGTGCCCCCGTCGCCGATACTCGGATAGCTGCGGTCGATGGTAACCGTGTCCATGCAAAAGTCGAAGATGTGCCGGTAGCGGCGACTTTTACTTAAAGACGGATAGCGCTTTTGAGAATAAACCTGCGGCCTAAGACGGCGCAGTTCCTCCATAGCGTCGACCACGGGCGTCAGATGGACGACGTGGGCGGCGTTATAGCCGCCGGTCGACTCGTACGGCGCGCCGTCGCGGAAAAAATCGTTGGGCACAAACACCCGCATTCGACCGTCACCGTCGTAGAGCCAGTCGACGAAATCGCTTCCCCGCGCGTAGTTCAATGCGATTGCCGCACGCACGATCGCCTCCTGTTCCCCCGGCTCGTTGGTCGTACAGGAATTGTCCATAATGCCCTGCATCCACACGGCAAACAGGTTCTCCTCGACGAAACGCCGCACGTCCTCGTGTGTCTTGACGTCAAAGCCCCGTTTTTGCAAAAAGGGAATAATCAGCTCGTCTTGGTCGATGACTGGAAAGATGCGGTCGTAGGCCTTGGCGTGGCTGCGCAATTGTCCAGGCTGCTCGATCGGGTAGGTGGTAAAACCGCTGGACGTCAAGCAAGGACCTTCGTCGAAACGCCCCTGCCCGAAACGCTCTACCTGGCTGACACGGTTGCGGTGGCGATGCTGCGTCATGGTAGCCAGGTAGGCGTACTCCTCGGCCAACCGGCACAGAGCTACCAGGGCCTTGTGGGCGTAGCGACGGTCGCCCGTTTTTATATAAGCAGCCGCGCAAGCGGGGGCGACCTTCATCATCCGCCGGCAATAGAACTGGCACAACTCCGCGATAAAACCGTACTTGCGGCCCTTGTGAAGACATGCGCCGCCAATCCCGTCATCGACAAAACGGCCGCTGGTCATGTCGCCCCGCGCGAAGTCATTCGACGGGTATTCCTCCTTGCCGACCGGACAGCGGATCTTCCATCGCCAGGGGAATTCGGAGTCCATGATCCAAGGATAGTAGGGCTTGTTACGATAGATCTCCTTGTCGTGCGTCGGGCAGCCGTATTCGATATTCGTCCAATGCCAACGCGGGATAGTGCTATCCGGCTGCATGCCCCAGATATCGTCGTCAGAGTATTTGAGCCAGCCACCACGCGGTTCTTTTTTGGGCGTCTTGGCCTCGGCTCCGGTGGGAAAGATCTGCTTCTGCTTCAACTCGGGAAGGGGCTGGCCCAGTGGCCAACGTCGTGGAAGCTGCACGCCCTTGAGCTTGCGGAACTTGCGCAGATCCTCGAAGCCCCAAATCTCAAGCGGCACCACGATCTCGCCCGCGGGCAACTCGAAACGAATCTCAGCCCGAGGTGATGCCTTCAAGGCGCGGAAGTAGAACTTGCGAGTCTACGTTTTCAAGGGCCCTGGCGTGTGATCGAAGAGCGTAACGCTCTCGGGCATGGAGACTTCGACGGCCGATGCCTTCA
>CAZISU010001058.1:0-2761 GCA_964541935.1 uncultured Planctomycetaceae bacterium
GTGATCGCCGCTACGGCAACGTCTTCGTTTATCACAACGGTGCACAATCTTACTATGGCGGCAGGGGGTTCCGTGGCTCGCTAAGGGTCTGATTTTGCGCAGAGAGCTGAATCTGAACCTGAGAACGGATCACGAAAAAGAGATGAATGCAAAAGTCAAGGGATTGTCCGTAAACGCCGGCGGCCACTTGAAGCACGCATTGGCACCCAGCGTACAGCTTACAGCCGCTCGCTCAGCCGTGCCGTGAGGCGGACGTTAAATGAACTATAAAAGGAAAATAATATGTTCAATACAATCTATAATTTAACAAATATTATAACGGTACATTTATGTCAAATATTAGCAATGTTGGTCATTTTAATAGGCATCATAAAAGCACTTATAAGATACATAAAAGATGTGTTATCTAACAAAAAAGCGATTAAAGCCATAACTGAAAGTCGCCTTGAAATAGGCCATTCTTTCTCTTTAGGTCTTGCTTTCCTGATCGGCGCGAGCATAGTAAAAACAATAATAGCCCCAACATGGAATGACATAGGGCAACTAGCCTCCATAATAGCAATTCGTACTATATTAAATTATTTTTTACTAATGGATGTAAGAAATCTCATAGAAAACAATACGGCAAAAAAATGAATACCAAACTAATAAATACAACATTTAATAATTCACTTCATCCGATCTTCACATCACCTTCGGCGGCCGCAGGTGGGTGAGCTCATGGATCAGCCGATGCTATAGATAAGGATTAATTTAATGCTCGATTTAACTCTCAAAAACATTGTTAATCTGATGACCATAATCGGCGCACTCTTATTAGGCGCGGTATTCTTCTTGCTCGCGACCACTGTGGTTATAATCATCCGGAGGCTTACGAAGCACATAGAGCAGTATTTGACAGACGTAACCGCTCTTCGCTTTGTCAGCACGTTTACACAGGTGTTAGTCTATGTAATCGGCTTTGTTTTCTATGCTTCTTGACGATGAAGACCATGAGATAATCGTCCCAAATAGTGTAATGATGAGCGCCACAATTATTCGAATCAGGAGGGGCCAGAGTACGTGATTGAATACCCGGATAGCCTTCGCGTGCAGTTGATGGAGCCGGCCTGTCACGCGGGCGGCGGAGCACCAGCCGCGCCGGTCATGGTCCGCGGCTGAAGCCAATGAGGTTCGGCGGCTCCGGCATCGGTTCCGGCAATGGCAAGATTCAATCAGATAATCCTTTGCATTTGATGATCGTCAGGAGGGATGCTTGGAAAACCTCACTGAATTGCATCCGCAGGTTATGGCGGGAGAGTGCCGGGAAAATCAAGGAAGGTGCTCTGGAAGACGAGCAGAGTTGTGAAATATACTCGTAAGTCGTTATTTCAATTGAACCGACAGGTAAAGAAGGAGAATAGTCATGCCGGAATTCGGATCGCCCTTTTCAGGGCAAGCAAACGACCGCAAGCTTACGGATGAAGAACTCATCCGCGCGATCAGGTTCCTGATCGCCGCGGAGTACGAAGCTATTCAACTCTACATGCAGCTTTCGGAGTCAACCGACAATAAGCTCGCGATCGAGGTGCTCAAAGATATCGCCGACGAAGAACGCGTCCACGCCGGAGAGTTCCTCCGACTGCTCCGCGAGCTGGCCCCGGATGAAGAAAAGTTCTATGCGGAAGGTGCGGAGGAAGTCGAAGAAGAAATCGAGAAGATAAAATAAAAAAACAGAACAACATGCTCGAGGATAGCGTTGCTGAAGCGCTACATCCTCAGCGTGAGCGTTGTAACGAAAATCACGGAGGATCGCATGACCAGGGAAGGGCGCCATGGAGACAAAATTGATCTGAAGGCTATCGACAGGACGCGAGACGCGCACATAGCCGCGCTCATTGCCGGCGATGCCGAGGAATGCGCGGCACTATTCACAAGCGACGGGGTTCAGATGCCCCCCAACGTGCCGGCGAACGAAGGCAGGACAATGATCAGATCCGGGGCTCAGGCTTTAGTCGATCAATACAGTTCGCAGTTCGCTCTGACAGTCGATGAGGTTCGCGTCACAGGCGATTGGGCATTCGAAAGTGGCGGCTATACTATTATTATGCATCCCAATGCCGGTGGGACGCCCACGCGGGATGTCGGCAAATACATAATGATTTACCAAAGGCAACCGGGGAATACCTGGCTAATCGCCTACGACATCTGGAACAGCAACGGACCACCTCATAGTAGATAGTGCCTGCTCGAAAATGTTTTCGAGCAGGAAATCCTAAATCCTAATATTGAAATTCTAAATTCGAATCCAGCTGTCGGAGCGACCGAGTTACTTTGTTCTTGCATCCAGATCTATAAACAGTATTCAGTAATTGCATGGGACTCTTCGGGGCGGATAATGCTGATTGGATTCGTCGCTAAGCGGATAATTCTCCGCGTTTTCGGGACTTTGCCGACCGCGGCTTCAGGTCAATTCCACGTTCTGCAAGAGAAGAGATGAGAATCTGGACCATACATCCTTGTTATCTGGACCGGCAGGGCTTACTGGCACTCTGGCGGGAAGGTCTTCTCGCACAAGCAGTGCTGCTCGGCAAAACAAAAGGCTACCGTCATCATCCACAACTCATTCGATTTCAAGACCAGCGCTCCCCGGGCGCGGCGATTGCAACCTATCTAGCCGCGGTATATGAGGAGTCCCTGCGACGTGGATATCATTTTGACAGCAACCTAATCGACCAACACAGGATTCGTACGCGTATCCCCGAGACTCAGGGGCAGTTGT
>CAZISU010001059.1:0-2760 GCA_964541935.1 uncultured Planctomycetaceae bacterium
AGAAAGCAGGCAAGATGGTCGTCTACACGCTCGATTCGACACGTGCGGCGAGTGTGATGCAGACCTTGCGTCAGGCCGCGCCACGCGCGCAGTTCAGTGTGGGGTCCAATCCGCAAACGCTGATCGTGTGGGCAGTGGAAGACGATCACGCCGTGATCAAGGCGGCCATCGACGAGATCGCCAGGAGCGAGTCGGGCACGGCAGCTTCAGTTCCGGTTGTCTATCGGGTCGGGGCGGTGCCGGCCAGCCAGGTTATCAGCGGCCTGCGCACGATCGTGCCCAACGCGCTGTTTACCGTGGGCGCTGAGCGGAATCAGTTGGTGGCCTGGGCGCGGCCGGCCGATCAGGAGAAAATCAAGACGATCATCGACGAGATGTCCAAGCAGAAGCCGGGTAAAATGATTGTCTACACGCTGGAGACGACAACCGCGGCCGCGGCCATCAAGGTCCTGACGCAGGCCTTTCCCGACACCCGTTTCGCGGTGGGCACCGACCCCCGACAACTGATTGTGTGGGCCAGTGACGAGGAGCAAGCTCGTTTGGCCGAGGCCGTCAAACAACTATCCCAAGATCAGTTGGGCGAGAACGCGCCCACGGCTGAAGTGTACACGTTGAAGACGGGCAGTTTCACTAGTGCATTGGTGTCGTTGCGCAGGGCCGTGCCCGAGGCCAAGTTGATCATTGGCAGCGATCCGCGTCAGTTGACCGCTTGGGCGCGGCCCGGCGATCATAAGAAAATCGCTCAGATCGTGGAGCAAATGACCAAGATCGATGCGAGCGAAACGGCTCCGCGGTTGGAGGTCTACGAGCTGAAAGCGTCGAACGCCACGGATGCCATTCGAATTTTGCAAGCGGCTTTTCAGGAAGTCCGCTTCTCTTCGGCCGGTGATGGGAAACGGCTGATGGCTTGGGCAAGGCCCGACGAGCAGGCCATGATCAAGGCGGCCGTCGAACAGATCGAAGCGGCCGGAGCGCCCGAGAAAGATATGGAGATGGCCGTCTACCCGATCAAATATGAAGATACGGCCTCGCTGTTACAAGTCCTCGATCCGTTGCTGGCCAATAACGCCAAGTTTGTGACCGACCCCAAGCGCGACGGGCTGATCGTGTGGGCAAATAAAGAACATCAAGCGGCCATCAAAAAGGCAATCGACAGTTTTCTGACGGCTCTGCCGAAAACCCGCGAGCCGGTCACGCGCGTGTACTACTTCCGCACGGCCGACCCTCGCGCGGCAAGGACCGTGCTTACGGCGCTGATGCCGACTGCGACAATGGCCGTCAACGCGCAGAACCGCTCGCTGGCCGTGAGTGCGCGGCCGGAGGATCACGAGAAGATCAAGGCGGCCGTGGAACAGATCGACCAGGAAGGCGACGCCGAGCAGGCGATCAAGCTCGAGGCGCATCGGATCAGCACGGCCGATCCGGCCAAACTCTTCAGCATGCTGCGGACATTCTTCCGCCGTCAGCCGGAAATCCAACTCTCGCTCGACGATGAGAATGAAACCATAATGGCACTGGCTACGCCGCGCGACCACAAGAAGATCAAATCGCTGATCGAAGAGGTCGAAAAGGGCACTTCTTCGGAGGTGGCGCCCAAGGTCGAGGTATATTCGCTTAAAAATGTAGATTCCGACGCGTTGGAAGAGGTGCTGGAAAAACTGCTGGAAAAAGACATCGCCAAAGTGCAACTTTCGGTCGATTCGCGTAGCGATCAGCTAGTGGCCATCGCTCGGCCCAAGCACCAGGATATCATTCGCGAAACCATCGAGCGCATGCGTACCGAAGAGCAAACGCTGGAGATCTTCCAGCTTGATCTGGTCGACCCGTCGACAGCCACGTTGGCCATCGACCGGCTCTTCGATACGAGTGGCTACGGCTACGATCCTACCGCGCCGGTGGTCGATGTAGACGAGGATACGCAACAGCTTTTCGTCAGCGCCACCAAGGAGCAACACGGCAAAATCCTCGAATTGCTTATCAAGATGGGCGAGACCAACTTGAAGAAAGTCAGCACGCAACAGCAGCGGACCATGCGGGTGGTGCCTTTCCGTGGCGACGTGCGGACGACGCTGGAAGAGATTCGCCGCGTCTGGCCGCAGTTGCGCGATAATCCGCTGGAGGTTGTGGATGCGGAGGCTGAAAAGGATGTTCCGCAAGGAGTGAAAGAAGACGTAAAAGAAGAAGCGAAAGATAAAGCACAGCCGGAAGCGGTTCCCAAGGGTGCGAAGCCGCAAGCGGCTGAGGAGAAAGAGGCGGAAAAGCCAACGCCCGACAAGTCGGCAATGCACCCGTCGGGGAGGAATAGTTTTTTTCGTTTGGTCAGTATGAGCACTGATGAAGCTCCTGATACAGCCCAGCCGCAAGCGGCTGTTGATGCAAAGGTAAAGCCGGATAATAAGGCAACGGCGAAAAAGCTTCCGGTGTATTTGATTCCGGGGCCAAATGCTATTACCGTCAAATCCGACGATCCACAGGCGCTAGAGCAAATGGAATCGCTGCTGCGGGGCCTGGCTCCGCAAAATGCCTACGGGCGTAATATCGGCGTCTATCCGTTGCGGAACACCGACGCCGTTCGTATTGCAGCGCGTTTACAGCAGATTATGCAGGACATGCGGCCACGTTGGCAACGCAGCCAGAACCGCACAATGATCGTGGCCGACGACCGGCTAAATGCGATTGTGGTAAAAGGCAACCGGGCCGACCGGGCAACGATCGAAAGCATGGTGCGAATCCTTGACGCGCCCGAGTCGCCCGCATCGT
>CAZISU010001060.1:0-2755 GCA_964541935.1 uncultured Planctomycetaceae bacterium
CCGACGACGAACCCAACGGCATAACACTGTTAATCGACATCGACCGCAACAAATCCACCGGCTGGCAAGGCTACGATTTCGCCATCAACCGCCTGCCTCCCAAACAGCCCGCCGCACAACAAGTGGCTTCGCTAGAAACCAACAACGCCCCAGCAGGCAGCAACCAATGGAAATGGACACCCACCGCCACCCTGCCCATCAAAATCGAGGGCAACCGTCTCGAACTATCCATCCCCCGTGAACTCCTCACCACCAAAGGCAACCCGCTAGACTTCGAATTCAAATGGATAGACAACCCCAAACAAGCCGGCAACATAATGGCCTTCTACCAATACGGCGACGCCGCGCCCGGTGGGCGGTTTAATTATGTGTACAGCGAGAAGACCTTGCCTTAAGTACTTGTACGCGTCGACAATTCGATGTATCTTGTCCGGTATTGAGCATGGCGGTTTACCGACAAATGTTAATCGTCGTATTATAATGAGTTTAGTTGCCACAGTAATCATTTCCGGATTCCAAAATAAGAAATGTCCGCTTCAACTTATCGGCGAGTCATTATTTCGATGGTAGTTGTGATAATCATATTCAGTGGCCTTGTCCTCTGGGTGGGTATTGCTTTTCAACATTCTTCAGAAGAATTCCAGCTTCAAGAACAACTCCGCTGCGAAAGGTGGATAGCAGAACAAAAGGACGCGCTTCTAGCAGGCACACAGCATCGCGTGCATTTCTACTCATCATGCGATACAGATGAGTTGGTAAGTGAGTTTGCAGGAATGCCAGAAATACAAAGCCTCACATTCGAGTTAACCGACCTCTCAAATGATGGCATGAAGATAATCGCTGACTTGCCAAGCCTTTCGGAACTTACGCTTTACGGCGGGAATCCTTGTGTAGGTGACGCGGGGCTTGAATTGCTAGCGGGCAAGCAAAGCATCAAAAACCTGAAACTAATCAATACCGATGTGACTGATGGCGGTCTCCGAACGTTGTCATCGCTTCCAGCACTCACGGACCTTACGCTTTACTATGAAAGTTTTAGGAAAACTACTTTAACCGATGGCGCGGTTCGGCATTTAAGCAAGCTTGGTGAACTGAAGAAGCTCAACATTAGTGGAGGCTGGATGTCGGAGGAAGCGATCGGAAAATTACGGCTAGCCCTGCCAAATTGCGAGATCACCACCGACGCCCAATGGTAAATGGAGTTTGCAAGCACGAACTGCCCTCTTAAAACTGAGACCTGAAGGCTGATACCCCTACCCCTTCTTCTTAAGATACCCCGCACTAGACTGAAAGTACTTCTTCCGCCGCGACTGCACCTGACAAGGCGTTTCGTCCTCGGCGTGTTGCAGGTCGGCCGCATTGGCCTGGCAGAAGCGGCACGCGGTTACTTCCAGGTGGAAGCGAATATGCTCGGCCTCGTCGTCAGGCAGAACGCCCATCAGGTAGCTGCCCAACTGTTCCCGCGTGGGGCAACTCAGCCGGTTACGCCGCCAGATCTCGCCCAGGGTATGGATGCCAGCGTCGCGACGGGCGTTGATCGCAGCAAGCTGTTCGACCTGTGCGGGATCATCGCGCAGAACACCCTCAATCCGAGCCATTTCATCGGCCGGCAGAGCCTCGTCCAGGTAAGCATCAAGATCAGATTGGCGAAGTGGCTTAGACATCTTTCACACTTTTAATAATGACAGAAGCGTTTTTTGATTTTTTACAGAAGGTAATGAAGGCAACGAAGAACGGGATTTTTTGATAGTCTTATTCTCATCCGTGTTTATCTGTGTTCATCTGTGGCGGATAAGTTTTTATCTATTCCACTCTGGCTTCCTCATTCGACATTACTTGTCCTCCGAATTTTCCTCATACAACTCCGGAAAAATCTCCTCCGGCAACTCCTGCTTCTTCACGCAGTTGCGCAGCGAGGCCAGAAACTGGAACTTGTGATTGGCGACCGTTTGTTCCGAGATACCCAACTCGGCGGCGACTTCCTTGTTGGGCCAGCCGCGCACCATCAGCAGTTCCAGGCAATGGATCCGCTGCCAGTCGCCTTTCTTTTGCCAGCGTTCGATCTGTCGCGTCATGCCCTCGACCAGGGCCGACTCTTCGATGTGCCGCCGCTCGCTGCTGCGTGCGATGCTGCTCGGCGCGCGGACGTTCGCCGGCGGTTCCCACACACTTGCGTGGTTCGAGTTAGGCACCAGCGGCACGGTCGGCCGCCGACCCTCACGGCGCAGATAGTCGGTCAGCTTATGCGAGGCGATCGAGAACAGGTAACTCTCCAACGACCGTCGCGCGTCGAAGTTGGGCAAACTCGTCAGCAGCCCGATAAACGTCTCCTGCACAACATCCTCGGCCGCCGGCAGACTATTCAAGCGGCTGCGTACAAACGGCAACAGCCGCCCCTCGAACCGCCCAATCAAATCGTTCCAGGCGTCGCTCTCCCCTTCGCGGATGCGGCCGATCAGCAATGTGTCTATTTCGTTAGATTCTGCCATGGTCGTTAGCTGATCGTCTCGTGGGTTGTGTCGTGACACTCTGCAACTTTTATCGAATCCAGATAGAGCGTATCAGGGCAAATATCCTGTCCGTGAGGCCACGCCACCGTACCATCGATGACTTTCACCCGTTTGAAATAATGCTTGTCTTTAAGTTCCTTGAACACACCGAAGTCAAGCAATGCCGAACAATCGTAAATGCCGCGTTCACCGTGAGGTGGCCTGGGTTGTCAAGGCGCCGAATTGGGTTATTTAAGGTGAATTCT
>CAZISU010001061.1:0-2751 GCA_964541935.1 uncultured Planctomycetaceae bacterium
CCACAGTCGAGCGGCTTTTACAACGAGCCGAAGATTGCCCGCGACGTTACCGCTCGTTGGCGCAACTTATGCAGGCCGACTTGCAGGGCCTTAAAGACGAATCGCTCGATCACATTGCGCGGCGCATGGAGGACGTCCGTCGGCGACTGGATCTGGGACGGCCCGGCGACAAAACCCGCAAGGTCGAGGACGGCATTATCGAGTCGCTGGACAAGATCATCAAGAAGCTCGAAGAGCAACAACAGCAGAAGTCGGCTTCGAGCGGCGGTGGCAATAACACCCAGCCTTCGAACCCGGCCGGCGACAGCACACCGATGGGCGGACGTGGGCCGGGCCGAGTCGTCAAGCGGGGCGTGGGCGCCAAGTCGGGCTGGGGTGATCTGCCGGCCAAGGACCGCGAAGAGGCCCTGCAACAGGTCAGCCGCGAGTTCCCGGCCCATTATCGAGAAGTGATTGAGCAGTATTTTCGCAAGCTTGCGGATAAAGAAGAGTAAACGATATTGATTAAGTTAGCCACAGATAAACACAGATTAACACGGATCAGATATTAATAGAGGGCGGAAGGATATAAAGAATGTGGATTGTCGCATTAGTTTTGACTCTGGCAACCGTCGATGGGCCCACGGCCTCGTTGGAAACGCTCGACGGCGCTAAGCTTGCCGGCCGGCTGATCGAATTGTCACTCGACGGGGCCACGATCGAAACGGCCGCCGGTCGCAAAACGCTGCCGTTGGATAACTTGCTGGAACTGTTGCCTGACGGGGCGCTCGCCAAAAACACAACATCCGCTGCCGTGCAATATCGGGCGGGCATCTGGCTCGAATTGGTCGACGGCTCGACACTATTCGGTTCGGGTTTCTTCGTCAAAGGGCCCAGCGCACGGCTTACGCTGCTCGATTCGCCAACAGCGGGCGCGCGGCCTGCGCAAACCACGATAGAAATTCCCACGCGGCAAATCGCCTCCGTGCGACTCCAGCCGCAAAGCGAAGAAACGGCCTCCGAGTGGAAGCGAATTCGCAACGAACGGGCCGAGGACAACGACACGAGCGGCGACTTGCTGATCGTCCGCAAGGGCAGCGCACTCGATTATCACCATGGCGTTGTGGGTGACGTATCGGAAAAGACGGTCAATTTCAACCTCGACGGCGACGTCTTGCCAGTGCGCCGTGGCAAGGTTTTTGCCGTAATCTACCAGCACACGGGCGGGCATAATTTGCCCAGTACGTCGTGCCATCTGGTTGGCGTCGACGGTTCGTGTTGGGCCGTGCATGCGATGGAGATGCAAGACGATGTGCTTTCGTTCGAGACGCCCTGTGGCCTGGACATATCGCTGCCGCTGGCTGCCATCGACCGCTTGGATTTCTCACGCGGAAAAGTCGTTTACCTGGGCGATTTGACACCACAGTCGGCCGATTGGACGCCTTATTTCAGTGGCGCGAAAGCATCCCCGGCCCGCCGGGCGCTGTTCGGACCACGCACCGACCGCGGCGTCGGCGGCGAACCGATTAGGCTGGGCGGAAAGGAATTCTCACGCGGAATCATCCTGCACAGTCGCAGCGAACTGGTCTATCGGCTGGACGATGATTTTCGACGCTTCCGCGCCACGGCCGGCATCGACGACAGCGTGCGGCCGCGCGGTCACGTGCAATTGATCGTGCGCGGAGACGACCGCGTTCTGCTGGACACGACAATCAGCGGCAGCGAGCCGCCACGGCTGCTGGACATCGACCTGGGGAAAGCACGCACGCTTACGATCGTTGTCGATTATGGAAACGGGCTCGACGTTGGCGACCATCTCGACCTTGGCGACGCGAGGGTTGTGAAATGAGGCGACACTTGTCCAGTCTATGTATCAAAACACCGCACAAACGCGTGTGGTTTTCCCACGCGATGAGCCTGGCCACCGTTATCACAGCGGTAATCGCAGTGAATTTATCCGCCCGGGCCGATTCCACTGAAGTCGATGCGGCCATACTTCGGGCCGAGGCCCAACGTATTGCCACCATCGCAAAGGCCGCGCCCACGGTGGTTGCCGTCTTCGAACCCGACGGAAAGGGCGGAGGTTCGGGCGTTGTGATTTCGGCGGACGGATTCGCACTGACGAATTATCACGTCGTGCAGCCCTGTGGCAAGGCCATGAAATGCGGCATGGCAGACGGACAATTATACGACGCCGTGTTGGTGGGCATCGATCCCACGGGCGACGTGGCATTGATAAAACTTCTCGGACGCGACGACTTTCCGCACGCGACGCTGGCCGATAGCGATCTGGTGCGAGTGGGCGACGCGGTTCTTGCCATGGGCAACCCCTTCCTGCTCTCTACCGACTTGCAACCCACGGTAAGTTGGGGAATAATTTCGGGCACGCACCGCTACCAGTTTCCGGCCGGGACGCTGTTGGAGTATGCCGATTGTTTCCAGACCGACGCGGCAATTAACCCCGGCAACTCGGGCGGGCCGTTGTTCAACGACCGCGCTGAGGTGATCGGCATCAACGGCCGCTGTTCATTCGAAAAACGTGGTCGCGTCAGCGTGGGCGTGGGCTATGCGATTTCGATTAACCAGATTAAAAACTTTTTGGGCTATCTACACAGCGGGCGGGTTGTCGACCATGCCACGTTGGGGGCCACGGTCGCGTTTGACGAAAACCAGCACGTAACGGTCGACGATATTCTGGAAGATTGCGACGCCTATCGACGCGGCTTGCGCTACGGCGATGAGATCGTGCGGTTCGCGGGCCGGGCCGTCGAT
>CAZISU010001062.1:0-2751 GCA_964541935.1 uncultured Planctomycetaceae bacterium
CGCCAATGTCGAATTTACACAGGCCGCCGACGGCACGTATGTCGGCAATATGTCCGGCAGCGGCACGCTGACCAAGTCGGGCACAGGCCGACTGACTATCTCTGGCAGTAACACCCACAGCGGAGGGACCACCGTCTCAGGCGGAACCCTTGCGGGTAGCACGTCGAACCTGCAAAGTAACATTGCTAACAACGCCAACGTCGAGTTCACGCAGTCAACGGATGGCACCTACGCAGGCAATATGTCCGGTTGCGGCAGTATGACCAAATCTGGCGCCGGCCGAATGACCCTTTCGGGAAGCAATAGCTACGGCGGCGGAACCACCATCTCGGCCGGAACGCTTGCGGGTAGTACTTCTAATCTGCAAGGCAATATCACTAATAACGCTAACGTCGAGTTCACGCAGGCCACGGACGGTACGTATTCCGGAAACATGTCCGGCAGCGGCAGTTTAACCAAATCGGGCGCGGGCCAGTTGACGCTTTCAGGTAGTTATACTTATACGGGACCAACCAATGTCAGTGTCGGAGGGCTAATTCTCAACGGAACATCGGCGAGTAATTATGCAATTTATCAGGGTGCCAGATTCGGTGGTAACGGAACAGTTGTTAACTTGGGCAACAGTGGAACCGTAGCGCCGGGCAATTCGATTGGCACGACCACCGTCACGGGCAATTATGTACACGATGCTGCGGCTGTGTACGAAGTCGAAATCAACAATTCCGGCCAGTCCGACTTGATAGACGTAAGCGGAACTGTGACTATTAACGGCGGTACGGTTGATGTGCAGCCCGAGGCGGGGAGATTTACGCCGGGATCCAGGTACACAATTCTGGAGGCTGACGGCGGCGTGAGCGGGACGTTCGACGTTCTGACCGGCAGCGTTATCGGCTCGAGGTTGCAGTTGTTTTATAATGCCAATAACGTCGAATTGTTTCTGGCGCCTCTGTACTTTGCAGTTGCTCGAACGCCTAACCAAAAAGCGGTGGCCGCGGTTCTCGAACAGATGGCTCTTTCACCAGGCGGAGATGTTGGGGTCGTGCTGGGGCAACTTGATTCGGTGATCGACACGCCCGGAAGCGAGGTGTACTTCGATCAGCTTGGCGGCGAGGTGTTTGGCACGACCGCAGCGGTTGGGATCGAGAACACCAGCCTGTTTCTTAATTCGGTCAGTCGCAGGCTGCGGACAATGAATGGCTTCGAAGCAGCAAAGCGTTGCAGATCAACCCCAACCCAGTCCGTAAACGCCTTCGATAACCTCGACTACAATTCGTTGTGTAGCCAGTCGGGTTCTCGATTTACTCGCGGCGTGTCGCGTTGGCGGCCCTGGGTGCAAGGCTATGGCGTTTCGGCTAATGCGCGTGGTGATGGGAACGCGTCGGGCTTTAATTACGGCATTGGCGGCACGATGGTGGGCGTGGACCGGGCTCTCGACTATCGCACGCGTTTTGGCATAGTCGGAGGGTATGGCAGCAGCCGGATTGGGATTAATGGTCCGACACAGCGCGCGTTTGTCGACAGTGGGCAGTTCGCTCTCTATTTGCAGCGTCGTTATTGCTGCCGATACTTGACGGGCATATTTTCCTATGCTCATAACAATTATGACACGTCTCGCCAACTGGCCTTTGGCAATCTCGCTCGCACGGCCGCGGCCAACTATGACGGAAACGAATACTCCTTCTATCTCGAAGCGGGTCGTATGTTTCGCTGGGGTGCGGTGCAGTTCCAGCCTTACGTGGCACTGCAATACATCGGCCTGCAAAGCTCGGCTTTCACGGAGACGGGTGCTACGTCGATGAACCTTGCAGTCGACGGCGAGCGGACTAATTCGTTGCGTGGGATACTGGGGGCGCGGCTGATTTGGTACGACCGCTCGGTGGCGGGCCGTGTGTCAGCTCCCGAATTACGAGCGTTTTGGCGTCACGAATTCCTCGACGAAGAACCCCTTGTAGGAGCCAGTTTCGTCGGGGCTCCCGCAAGTCCATTCTTGATTAGTGGTGCTGGTCTGGGACGTGATGCTGCCATGCTCGGCGGGGGATATTCCATCTACTTCGGCGATCGGCTGAGCGTATTCGCTAACTACGACCTGTTGCTCAATAGCGTCGAAGTTGCGCATGTCGGATCGGGTGGTCTTCAATTTGCATGGTAACAATGGCGGTTGTATATTCAGAGCTATAACACCTGTTCCAACTGATGGTTGAACCATGCCCCAAGCGTGGCTATACTGGCAAGTTCGATTGTCGGTTCGATTGTCGGCAGCATGGCCACTTCCCCGCACACGGAAACGTGGGTATTTTGGGGGGAGTGTCCAACGGGCGATCTGATGTGTAGTGCTAGAGATTGCGTTAATATGAAATAACCGCACAAAGGGATAGGATTTATGGGATCAGTGGACCAAGCGGCCATGGAAGCTCTGCGGCAAACCAATTTCACCGCTGTGGATTGGGTGATAGTGATTTGTTACCCGATGATTTCGGTGGTGATCGGTCTGGTCGTTCGTAAATATATTTCGAACATGAAGGACTTCGTCACTGCCGGGCAAGGGCTGGGCACTTGCCTGGGAATTGCCACTTTGACCGGCACGGAGTTGGGCCTGATTACGGTGATGTTCAGCGCTCAAAAGGGTTTCACCGGCGGTTTCGCGGCCTTCCATATCGCCTTGGCCGCCGCCGTGGTCACGTTCTTCGTGGGCGTTTCAGGATTCTTGCTCTACCGCTTGCGCTCAATGGGCGTGCTGACGATACCAAGCTA
>CAZISU010001063.1:0-2743 GCA_964541935.1 uncultured Planctomycetaceae bacterium
GGGCCAACAACAAGGGCAAAAGCCCAAGCACCGTTGTCATAGCCGTCATCAACACCGGACGCAACCGAAGTTCCGCACCCACGACAACGGCATCATGAACACTTTTACCGCGCTCACGCAGATCATTGAAGTACGTCACCAACACCATGCCATTCTGTACCGCAATACCAAATAGGGCAATGAACCCAACCGAGGCCGGCACCGAGAGATACTGACGTGTCACCAACAATCCCAGGACACCACCAATCAACGCCAAAGGAACATTGACGATAATGATTAGCGCGTGCCGCATCACACCAAAGGACATCCAGAGCATGACGAATACCAACCCGATCACCGTGGGGACAATGATGGATAGCCGCTTCATCGCGCGTTGCTGGTTCTCAAATTGACCGCCGTACTCAATGGAATATCCGGGGGGCAGAGCCACCTTTTCGGCAATACATTTCTGAATATCCGCCACAACGCTCCCAAGATCCCGCCCACGCACATTTCCCTGTACAATCCATCGGCGCTGATTCTTCTCGCGATTAATCTGCATCGGCCCCGTCACGTGACGAATATCAGCCACCTGCGACAGCGGCACAACGGATCCCGTTCGGGTTGAAACCAGAATGTTCCCGATCGCTTTTGCATCGGCGCGATACGACTCCTGAAACCGCATATGAATGCCAAAGCGCCGCGTATTAAGATAGATGTTGTCAATGACTTCACCTCCGACCGCCAACTCAACCATCTCCATAATACGGCTCACCGTCACGCCGTAGCGGGCACACGCCTCACGGTTTGCTTCGATCTGCACCTGGGGCTGCCCAAAACTCTGCTCTGACGCGAGATCAACCAAACCCGGTATCATGTCGATCGCCCCCCGGATTTCTTCCGCCTTCTGACGCAGCACATCAAAATCCTCGCCATAAAGCTTGATCGCCAACTGGGCTTTTATTCCAGAAAGAAGCTCATCAAATGCATTCTGAATTGGCTGTGTAAAGTTAAGCTGCACACCGGGAAATGGCTTGAGCCGGGCACCGATCGCTTCAATAAGCTCCCCCTTTGTCTGGTACTCCTTCCATTCCCGCATCGGCTTCAGTTCAATATGAACCTCTCCATAATTAACGGGATGGGGATGACTGCCAGCCTCGGGGCGTCCAATACGTGAAATCGTCTCGTCCACGGCATCGAACTGGATGATCTCCCGCTCCATGGCCATCACAAGCTTTGTCCCCTCCTGCAGCGAAATCGAAGGGGCCATGGTAACGCCAATCAGAATGGAGCCCTCTTCGAAGGTTGGAATGAATTCCGTTCCCAACTTTGGCACAAGAGCCAAACTGCCCAGCAACCCCACGATGGCAACCGTAACCACAACCGCCCGTGCGCGAAGTGCCCGAGACAGAAGCGGGCGATACACCGACTTCAGAATTCGCACGAGAACAAGCTCCTTGGACTCGCCTCTTCGAAGCAGATACAGCGAAAGCACGGGGGCCACCACGATCGCAACCAACAGCGATCCCAGCAGCGCAAAGGCAATGGTAAATGCCATCGGGGAGAACATCTTCCCTTCCACCCCTTCCAGCGTAAACAGGGGAAGAAAGACCAAAATGATAATGGCAATCGAAAAGACAATCGGTCGGTTCACCTCACAGGCGGCTTCGTAAATAATTTCCGACTTCGGCTTATCCTCATGATACGGCTCACCCAGATGCCGAAATAGGTTCTCCACCATCACGATCGCACCATCACCTAACATGCCGATGGCAATCGCAATTCCTCCTAATGACATTAGGTTTGCTGAAATGCCCTGTACCCCCATCCCCAGGACGGCAACCAGCGCGCAGATGGGCAGCGAAAGCGCCACAATGAAGGCGGTACGTAAATTTCCCAGAAAGAGAAACAAGGTTGCAATAACCAGAAAACTGCCAATCAAGAGCGCCTTCTTCACCGTCCATGTCGCACTCTGGACCAACTCCGCCTGCTCGTAATATGGAACCAACGTCACACCCGCCGGCAACGACCGCTTCACCTCAGCAACCTTCTGATACAAACGCTCGATTACTTCCGACGTGTTTTCGCCAAAAAGTTTGAGGACCATGCCCGAAACCACCTCGGCCTCACCATTACGTGTGATAACCCCGCGGCGAATCTCGTTGCCATACTCCACATCGGCAACATCTGAAAGCAACACAATGCGCCCTTCAGAACCCTTAACCGCAATATTTCGAATATCGTCAAGACTCTCCACCAACCCCACCCCGCGGACGAGATGCTCCTCCGACCCCAGTACAAGGAATTGACCGCCCACATTACGGTTGTTGGCATTCACGGCATCAACCAACGCTTCCAGCCTCAGGTCATACTTCAAAAGGGAATTCGGATTAACACGGATCTGATACTGTAGGACATGCCCCCCAATAGACAGAATCTCGGTCACTCCCGGCACGGTCTGTAACTGGAACTTTACAACCCAATCGTTCAACTCCCGCAGCCATGTATCCAGCGGCTTGCCCTCCGTTTCAACCACATCGGGATCCGCCTCCAGGTAGTAGAGAAAGATCTGCCCCAACCCCGTGGAAATGGGACCCAAGCTTGGCGGTTCATCCGTTTCCGGCAGTTCAGCCATCACACTCGACAGGCGTTCCCCCACAAGCTGACGTGCAAAATAGATGTCCGTACTATCCTCGAAGTAGACGTAGATCACCGCCATCCCAAATGCAGATGTCGATTTGATCTGTCGCACCCCCGGCAATCC
>CAZISU010001064.1:0-2742 GCA_964541935.1 uncultured Planctomycetaceae bacterium
GATCCAGTTGATACAATGGTTGTTATCGACCAGATCGCCGGTAATGGCGACCAAGTCCGGCTGCAACTCGTTACTCAGACGCACGACTTCCTCGAAGTAGCTCTTGGCGACCCTTCCGGAAAAGTGGAGATCGCTAAGATGCACAATCGAAAAACCATCGAGGTTGGGATGTAGACGCTCGATGCATAGCGAGCGTGCGGCAACATCAACCCGCAGGCTCTGGTTGCCCGGCAAAGCCAGCAACGGGTGGTGATGTTGCTCGGTAAGTGTTCGTGCGGTCTGTCGCTGTTTTGTCGAAGCGCAGTCTAAAACAAGCGGACGTGCGAAAATCTGCCGCCACGACCAGCCGGCGATGCCAAACGCGGCCATTATCCAGCAGATTGCCAGATAAACGCGCCATCCGACGGGTAGTTCGTTAAACGCCGAGGCCGCGCCCCAGCCTCGAGCCCAGATGCCAATTCCCGAGAGCCAAAGGTATGCGAGCAGAGCGATGGGGATCACAGTCACCGCAAGCAGAGCGGTATAGCTTAGGCGGTTGGTCACCCGGTGGGGAATCGCCGTTGCGTGCAAACGGTTTACGAATCCCGTCCACAGCACAGCGTGTCCGAAAAGGGCAATGAGCAGGAGAAGGAGGAAGGTCATGGGGGAACTGATCCGCGTAATGAGAGTTCGATTCCGATGCTCGACTATACCTCACCGGCAGACATAAAAAAAGGGCGACCGCTCGTTGCGGTTAGTTTGTGGCAGTCAGGATGGTAATGAGTATCAGAATGGGGGCCATCTTGTCAGTTGGACTCCCCCCGGCTCGGACAACTCAGTCCAACAGCCCCATCAAATCGCCCGATTCGCCCACGTCAGCAAACAGGGCTTGGCGGGCGTCGTCTTCGTCGTCTTGAGCCTCGACGGTCATCTGCCAATTCGCGGCCAGGATCGTAGCGTCGACATCGTCCACTTGGCCGTCGCCGTTGAAATCACCATCGAACCAATTGCTGCTCGCGTTTTGCCAGTTGGCAGCTAGAATGCTTGAATCTTGCGTTGTGCCCGTCGATTCAACCGTCGTGCCCGTGGTTGAAGTGGTATTCGGCGAGGGTGATCCCAATTGGTCAAACTCGGGCGGGTAAGCGATTGAAGCATTTGGCCGGCTGAGTTGGTAGTTACTTGCAAAGAAGGCCAGGTCGCCTAGATCGACGGTGCCTGAGCGGTCGAAGTCGGACGCATAGGCGTATGGACTTTGGGTGGTTACGCCCGGCTGTTCTTGATAGACTGATGCGAAATGTGCCAGATCGCCCAGACCAATAGAGCCGTTTCGGTCGAGATCATACGGTACGGCGCGCAACATCGTGGACGGCATATCGAGCAACCGCGCCGTGCAGGGCACCGATCCGACCAAGTTGACATATGGCGATTCTAGGACGATGTCGGTTCCAACCGCGGTCACGCCAAATGGCACACCCATTTCATCGACCTTGGGCTCGAACCGTACACGGGCAAAGAGGGCGGGGCGATCGTCGCCAACACCAGACTGCCACGAAGCGGCGATAAGAGTGGCAACCGTGCCGGTCGTGTCGTCGACGGTTGTTGGGGCGGGGTCGGGGGTAAAAATAAAACCCTCACTGTATTCATACTCCGTGGCCGTACAATAGTCAGTGTTGTATTTCAACTCGATCGAAACGCCCGCCACTGTGATGTTATCTGTATCGGGCGTATTCACCCAAATCTCGACATAGAATGGTTGCCATTCGTCAATCCAATCGGCGCCGACTGGTAGAGAGTCGGATTCGCCGTTGGGGTCGAGCGCGGTTGGCTCGGTGACGATGACAGCGGAGATGTCGATGCGGGGCAACTGGAACTCGTATGCTCCCATATCAACCGCATTTTGTATAACTCGTGGATTGCCATCCAGGTCGGTTGTAAGATCGGTATTAGCGCCGGCATTAACGGCCGGGCTATCTAGCTGGAGACGCAAATCACCATAATCATTATTGGCCGATTCGTCGATGTTGGGTGTCTCGGGATCATCAAACCAGCCATCACCTCCGTCCGATGCAGCAAGAACAAACATCGGATCGATCGGACTTTCGGTCGTCCCAACAATATCACCTCTCTCACCGTGGCTAAAAAAGATTTGTCCCGATCCGTCGCCGATTAGGTTGTGCGAAGGGAAAGCAATGCCCGCTACGCTGTCGGAGTCGATACGAATATCTGGTTCCCGGCTTAGAGCGATGTTTTTTGCAACAATCGTGTTTTTAAGTGAGGTAGGTGCCCTGTCTCCGGAGAAGTATACCCCACCGCCTTTGGTAGCCGAGTTGTATGCGATTGTTGAGTTATAGACCCCCAAAGTACTTAGGCTAGAAATCCCACCGCCACGGCCCGCCGAATTATACGCAATTAATGAGTTTTTGATATACAGTTGTGATTTCTCGCCGTTGCTAATCCCACCACCTTCGCGTTTGGCCGAGTTGCCCGAGATGGTTGAATTCGTGATCATTAGTTCGGCTGAGTTGTATAAGCTGAAGCTGAGAATACCACCACCGTCACTGCCAGCCAAGTTGTCTGAGACGTTTGAATTCGTGACCGTTAGTATGCCGTAGTAGTTGCAAATTCCGCTGCCGCTGCCTGCCGAGTTGCCTGAGAGCGTGGAGTTCATGACTGTCAGTGTGCCGCTGTTGTAAATCCCGCCACCGTCGTTGCCGATTGAGCCGCCGGTATTAGTGAGCCCGTCAATTTTAGCGGTGACGTTTT